>JABDLO010000437.1 GCA_013002995.1 Saprospiraceae bacterium
AGCCAGGTCATGAGCGGGGGGTATGTTCTTATCATCTAACTTTCTCAAAACGATCCTCAGTAAAACTATGTCATAGAACCAGTATTGATTAGGGTATCTGAAAGATAAATACATGGACGGCATGTAATAATCTTCGTGATAATGATCGGGATACACTTTCCCTCTGTCTTTTATCTCGGATAACAATTGGTCACAATAAAATACGAACCTTTGGATGCGACCATCAATAGACTTGCTTTCATCCAGTAAATCTCTGAAAAGGCTCCGCATGATTTCTTTTTCATAAGTGATGTATTCTTGCATCACATCTATGGGATAAAAATTATCTCCTTTCCATAACCTGGTACTGATGGTGCTTTTAAATGATTGTTTGAAATTGCTTAAGAAATCTAAATATTCCAGATCCCAGTTGGTCTTAAAATTATAAAGGCAATCATCCCATAGCATCAATTCGACCTTTTCCTTACCTGGTAATGCTTCTACATATGCTCTTATATAAGCATCAATCTTAGCTTTGTTAATCATGAATTATTTCTTGATCGGTGTTAATTCATGAAAGAAGATATCATCATTGGGTACATCAAAGGTTAACCCTGTCACTTTTAGATTATTGTCGGTGTCAAACTTTACTGTTCCAAAGGAAAACCAGGCGTGGTCCTTGTCCCAGTTGAGTTTCCACACATCATGATGCCAGTGTTCCAGCATTGCTGAAAGATCGGGAGAATGTTCAAAGTAAATTCTCATTATACCTTCCTCTTCTTTAACCATGATATCACCATATATAGATGCATGATACGTTCCTTCCATATTGGAATAATCTATGGAGGGTGAGGTATCCGATTTTCTGCTTTCCTTTCTCGTAGGAATTCTTAGATCATTGGATTCCCTCATATTTCTGCCGGTCAACATTTCCATTGACCAATCTTTTCCATCAATTCCCAGAAAATGATCAATCGTATAATACGTTACGGCCATGATGGGGCTTTTCATGCCGTTGGTTAAGACTACGACACCCAGATTTTCATCCGGGATCAGATTTACCGCTGTAATAAATCCATCATATCCTCCCGTGTGTCCTGCTCGCAGCCGACCATGGTAGTCACTTAATCCCCAACCCAGGCCGTATCCACTAAAGTGTCTGTTGAAGTCATTCTCCGTGGTATGATCTACTGTATATGTGTTGTGAGGTGTCCAAATGATGTTTCTTGAGGTAGCAGTGAGCATGGTATCTTGTCCTAAGATCCCATGATTAAGGTTCCAGATCATCCACTTACTGATATCATTGATACTCGATATCAATCCACCGGTAGCAGCCACATTATCCCAATCCGCCCATTCAATGGGAAAGTTTTTTTCATTTTCTCGACCATGAGGAGTAGCATAATTTCCTACTTTATCGATGTCATGGATCGAAGCAACAGTGCGATCCATTCCTAATGGATCAAGAATCCTCTCTTTTACATTTTCTGACCATGATTTACCTGTGATTGTTTCTATAACTTCTCCTGCCGTGATGTACATTAAATTAGAATAGCCATATCCTGATCTGAATTCATAAGCTGGAGGGATGTCTTTAAATTTTCGAATCAGTTCTTCTCCTTCAAGAGCGGATTTATACCAGATAAAATCACCACTGAAAGTCCCCAATCCAACACGGTGACATAAAAGATCCTTGATGGATACCATTGAACTTATGGTAGGGTCATACAATTCAAAGTATTGTAGGATGTCCTGAACCTTGGTGTCCCAAGTGAGTTTTCCTTCCTGTACCAACATGGCCATGACTGCGGTTGTAAAGGCTTTAGAGTTGGAAGCAATGGCGTACAAGGTGTTGGCATCCGGAGCCTCTTCTTTACCGATTTCTTTTACTCCATACCCCTTGGAAAAGATGAGGTTACCATCTTTTACGATCCCAACAGTCATTGAGGGTAGATCCCAATCTTTTACCATTTTTTGATAGTAAGAATCGAGGTGATTTAAATCTATTTTTAGGGCTTGAGCTTTAAGGGTAACCATAAATATGGTAACCATAAAAAGCAGGATTAATCTTTTCATATGACTTCAAAATTGTAGCTGCGAAAGGTACAAAAAACATTGATTTAGTGTGGGTAATAGATATAACACCGATTCGGTGGATCTTTTAGATCCATGCAGAAAGAGTGCGAATTCAGTTTTTTAGGGTATAGAATTGGTATCTTTAAAAGGCGCTGAGACCCCAAAGATTTATATTAATTGTAAGGATATCATCATTTTACTGATCGTACCTTAGATATGATAGTTTTAATTTGAGAGAATCAATAAAGTGTATATACTTAAGCAACTATTGAAATTTGTTTGTGTCATTATAGTGCCTATTCAGAAAACCTTAATTTATAACCAACTTTAAATAGGCATGAAACGTATTCTTTATTTTATTACAGGATTAATTGGATTATTCTTTCTTGTATTGCTGGGTCTGTATATCATTCCGCCTGGACAGCCAGACTACCAATATCGACCTTTTGAATTTGACGCTCAAGGAAAATACAAGGATAAAGTTGGATGGTACCAAGGGGATGATGATTTGTTGTACCAGGTAACATGGTCTTCTTCAGGGGGCTTAAGATTGAACCATTTTGATACGTTGAGATCAAATCTGATGAGCTATCATTTGATTCAGAGTGATGATGATGTCTTTTATATAGATAAGGAGAATTCAAAGAATACTGCTGAATTTATTACATCTGATTTTGGAGGACATATTTTGAATATTAATGATCAGGATCTGAAAGCAACATTGGAGAAGGTGGATAGTGCTTTTTACAACCAGGAAGAAATCAGGTATTACAATCAGGAGGTATCCCTGGTGGGGACATTGTTTACTCCAATTCATGATGACAGAAAGACGACATTGGTATTTATCCATGGATCTGGAGTAAGTGACAGGGGTAATTTCTGGTATATGTATCAGGCGGACTATTTTGCTAAAAAAGGATATACGGTTCTGTTACCGGATAAAAGGGGATGTGGTAAATCTCATGGTGAATGGCACACAGCCTCATTTGATGATTTCGCGATGGATATAACTGTAGGCATTGAATATCTGATAGAGAGGCAAGAGATGAGAGATCACAAAGTTGGTGTTTTAGGTCTGAGTCAGGGAGGATGGATCAGTCATATTGTTGCAGAGAAATCACATGACGTAGATTTTGTCATTGATGTGGTTAGCTCTGCGACCACTCCGGCTGAGCAACTTTATTTTGAGATTAAGCGGGATATGGAAGATGGTGGAGCACCATCATTTATATCAGGATTGTTATCGACCGTATTCTCCAGGCGATCTATGGGTAAAAGAAAAGTCTGGTGGGACCATAACAAGGATTATGATCCTATTTCAATGTTGAGTAAGACCAGAGTGCCTGTCCTTAAAATATTTGGATCAGAGGATAAAAATGTACCTGTTGAAAAGAGCCTGAGTAATCTTGAATTGATGATGATTGATCAACCGGATTTACCTATTACAATAAAAGTTTTTGAAGATTCTGGTCATGCATTGTTTAATGATAACAATCGATGGATTAGAACTGATTATTTGGATTTAGTGAACGGTTGGATTGGTAGAAGTGATATTAACTCGAATTAAACACTTCGAATAGTGATATTTTATTTTACTTCTCTCGAAGCAATTTATTTTGTTTCAATCAAGTAAGGTTTTCGTACGGATCGCAAATAAATGCAAATAACCTTCAAAATATTAGATACTACTATTTTAGGCATACACAACTGGCTACTGGCTACTGGCTGCTGGCTACTGGCTACTGGCTTCATACACCAAATTGCTCCAGGTGATGATTCAAATGTTTGTACATCGCCCATCCACGATCTTTCATATTCATCCTGCCGAAGAGCGGGTGATTTATACTCTCTGATTCTTTCTTACTCTGCCTTCTGAAATAATCGATGGCCTCCATAAGCCTTCCTTTTTCATAATCGAAAGATTTGGATTCAGTAATTTTAAATTGAGGTAGGGTAGGTGAATTTCTTGAATATGGTTTCTTCCCGATAACTACTCGTTTTATAGCCCATTTAAAGAGCCATGCAAAGCGAGGCATCTTACCGAAAGGCTTTCTACCGCTGTAAGCATCCAGAACATCAGAACAATGAGCCAACATTTGTGCTGCATCCATTTTACCCCAGAGGGGATTATCATGTCGATCCAGTTTGTTGATCCTTGTTTCTATAGAATCAGCAACCTTTGCAGAGTATAGGTTTGGTTTCATAAGTGAAAGATAACGATTATCCTTCCAAGCCCCTTTCGAAAATTTGTACTTTTTCAGTTAATTCGACAAGCTTATCCTCATTGGTGACACGCTGTGATTCTCTATCGAAGTTTTCATTAAAAAGTGGTAAAGAAAAAGTATCCTTTACAAATCCACCGTTGAATGGAAGTCGCTTAGAAGCAATTTCTAATACAGAAGAAGCACCTCTGCCTCCTGGGGATGTTCCCAGCAATAACATGGGTTTATCACCCCAGGTGCTGCCGGGAATCCTGGAGATCCAGTCAAAAATATTCTTAAATATGGTGGTATAAGCTCCATTGTGTTCCGCCATAGATATGATCATTCCATCGTGAGTTTCAACCATTTCCCTAAAATCATAAGCCAATTGAGGGATACCTTCTTCCTTCTCTCGGTCAATACCATAAATTGGCATTTCGAAATCATTCATATCTATTATTGAAGACCCTGAATGTTGTAATAATGTTGAGGCAAAAATGGCCAACTGTCGATTTATAGATTGCTTACTATTGCTGGACCCAAATACCAGTATCTTCTTTTCTTTCATGCTTGAATTTTGTTGCAACAAAGAAAGAACATGAAGGCAATAAAAATGTTTTTTCTTATTCAATTTTTGTTATTTGTTTTTTCTATTTGAACAGATTTTATTTTATCGATTCAAGCCTTTATTACATTTGCCTATACCTAACTTTATCTGAATTGGATATTCTAAAACTCAGGTCATTAAATGACAACTTATCAAGGGAGCCTGTTTAATAACTTAATATCAGTTAATTGCCATGTTTAATCATTGGGAATTACCATTGGCTAATTGTCATCACCTAGCTTGCTATGAATCGCTATCTTTATCATTGATGGAGTAATAGAAATTTCTTTGAAAAAAGCCAGCACATATCATGTATTATTAATGTGTATCCTTTGCATTGGATTGACGCAACAAGCAGGATTGTCTCAATATCGATTTACTAATTATGATTATACCAATGGTTTACCGATAACCGACATCAGAGAATTTGCCGAGGACAGCCTAGGTTATTTGTGGATGGGCAGCAATGATGGATTGGTAAGATTTGATGGATTGGATTTTGAATTTTTTGAACCTCTAAAAAACGACTCATCTTCATTGTATGGTTCAGAGATAGCCAGGATAAAAGTAGATGCCACAGGGAAAGTGTGGATCACATTTCATGACGGTGGTATTAGTTTTTATGATCATACAAATCAGAAATTTAAAACGAGGCATTACTTGGATAAAGATGGGGTAGATTTTCCAAGACTAGCGATTTCTGACTTCATTATAGATAATGAACGTTCTAAAATCTGGATGACTTCTGCAAGGGAGGGTGTATTTGAAATGGATATGCTTTCACTAGACAGTAAAAAAGTACTTGATGTAAACAGGCCCCATGGAATGGTAAATGATAAAAATTCTTCTCAGCATTTTTACCTGTCAAGTGAGGGGCTGTGGAGAGTTGATAAGTCTACATATTCTATAGAGAAATTGTCTGAATATGGCTTTAATCATTGTGAAATGTATGGTAATTATCTGATTGGACATGATTGGTCGTTGCATGTATCGGTATTTAATACCAAAACACAAGAGCATAGATTATTCAGAAAGGAAGATGATTTTGTAAACAAAGGTATTTTACTGGATAACGATAAAATATGGTCTACAACTTTTACAGGATTGTGGTTTTTTGATATTGATTCTGGAAATCGAACCAAGTATTTAAAAGACAAGAATAATAGATTCGATATTGATGGTGACCACTACAATGGCATATTTAAAGATAGTAAGGGTAGAATATGGATAGGAAGTGAAAAAGGACTTAGTGTGATAAATCCTGAATATCAAAATCTAATTCATCTCCAATCAACTGGAGTATTGAATACTTCTGATATAGTTCGTGGACCAGATAGTAACATCTATTATACCTTGGGATTTTATGATGATCATATTTTAGAAGTAGATATTAGAAATGATCAATCTTCTAGAATTGAGTATAGCCCGATCATGGATTTTATTGGTCCTCTTCATGCTATAAGAAATAAAGATAAAGTATGGGTGCTATGTCATAGAGGATTGGGATACTTCACAGATGAAAAAAAGATACTGGTGCCTTATGACGGAGGTAGGTTTAATGATATCATTCACCAAAAAGACATCGGAAACTTGGTACTTGACGATAATGATAATATCTGGCTGATGAGGAACCGCAGTTCCATTTTGGTGAAGATACCTACTGATGGATCAGAAATAGACACTTTTCATTTACAAAAATTACAAGGACCTGAAGAAGTGAAAGCTATGTTATATGAAAGGAAAGCTCTTTGGCTAGGAACGGACCTGGGACTTTGTAGATATGATATTGAAAGTGGCAAACAATCCTGGTTTCTAAATACAGATGAAAGATATCAGGGATTCCAAAACAGCATTGAAAATTTAGGTAAAGATAATGAAGGAAATATATGGGTTTTATCATTACTCAGTGGAGCATATAAATGTGATTATAATAAAGAAAAAGACAGCTTATCGATTATAAAATCATATTTTCAGGAAGATGGCTTAGCTAATAATCGACCCTGGAGTATTAGTATGGATGGCAATGGAACTCTTTACTTTGGTTCCACATCAGGAATGTCAGTGTACCATAAGGAATTAGATAGAATGGTATCATATGATCAGCAATATGGATTTAAAGAATTGAGCTTGAATGTTAAATGTCTTGATGATAAGCTCTTCATATTATCAAGAGGGCTATCATATTTTAATATCAATGACGTAAACAAAATTCGAAATCCACCTCAGGCAAAATTAACTTCGATATCGAATGGGTTTAATACTTTCTATTTTGATTCCCAGAATGCAACAACAGATAAATTCAAGTTTTCTCATAATGAAAATAACATCAAAATTGAATTTACTGCTATAGATCTAAGCTATGCAAGAGATATCAATTACAGATATCGGTTAGATAAAAATCAAAATTGGGATGAATTAAATTATAACAATCGTGAAGCGAGGTTCATAGAATTGAACCCTGGATCTTACAACTTTGAAATAGCAGCAGCCGGGAAAGATCGTAATTGGGGAAAATCTGAGATACTAAGCTTCACTATTCAACCAGCCTTTTGGCAGACATGGTGGTTTAAGTTGTTGGTTGCTCTGGGTTTAATCGGAATTGTGAGTACTTTCTTTAAGTGGAGAGAGCGACAGATAAGAATGATAGCAGATATGGAAACAAGAATGACTGAACTTGAGAACGAAGCATTGAGGGCACAGATGAATCCACATTTCATTTTCAATTCATTGAATTCCATTAAGTCCTTTATCATCAATAATAAGAAGGAAGAAGCAGCAGACTATTTAACTACGTTTGCTGAATTGATAAGAACGATTCTTAGAAATAGTAAGAGCAAAACCATCCCCTTATCAGAAGAAGTAAAAGCTCTGGATTTATATATGGAAATTGAAAATATCCGGCTGGAAAATAAATTTGATGTTAAATGGGAAATTGACCCTTCACTTGCTCAAGATTCCATTTTGGTGCCTCCTCTTGCCATCCAGCCATTTGTTGAAAATGCTATATGGCATGGATTCGTGCATAAAGAAGGTAAAGGCAGACTCACAATAAAAGTGACAAGGCATGAAAATCAGATTCTGATTAAGATTATTGATGATGGAATAGGTAGAGAAAGAAGTAAGATGATTGAGAAGAAGCACTATCGTAAAAGGTCATATGGCATTGCAATCACTAAGCAACGCTTAGGTATGGAGAAAGATGAAAATATTGAGATAGTTGATTTAAAGGATCAAAATGGAAATGCAATTGGGACTGAGGTTACGGTAAGAATTCCAATAAATACATTGAATTAAATCAGATACAAAGCCATGTCAGAATTATTAAAAGCTATTGCAGTTGATGATGAACAACATTGTATAGATACCTTATTGTGGGAATTGGGGAGAAATTGTCCCAACATTGAAATCGTATCTACATACAAGAATGCAGATGAAGCTTACAAGGCTCTTAAGGTTGCTGATATTGATGTTTTGTTTTTAGATATTCATTTAAAATCTACCAGTGGTATTGAATTGCTGAACAGGCTCTTACCAGTGGATTATCATGTCGTTTTTGTAACAGCCTATGATGAATATGCAATTCAGGCATTTGATCTTGAAGCAACTCATTACTTATTAAAGCCTATCAATGGAAAAAAATTAAAAAAGGCCATTGAAAGGATAGAAAAATTGCGAGATGGTACATTAGATCAACAGACCATGGATCGGTTGTTATCATCGATAAGGTCTGAAATAGGAGGAATTACAAGGATCCCTTTTTCTGTTCAATCAGGTGTTGAATTTATTGATCCTTCTGACATTATGTATGTGGAAGGAGATAATAATTATTCTATCCTTTATTTGAATGGATCAAAGAAGTTGATCGTCAGTAAAACATTAAGCCATACTGAAGAGGTTTTAAAGAATCATTCATTTCTTAGAATCCACAAGTCATACCTGATAAATCTAAAATATCTTAAAAGATATGTAAAGAATGATGGTGGTTATGTAGAATTAGACAATGAGAAAACCTTACCGGTATCCAGATTAAAGAGAACATTGCTCAATGAATTGTTTAAAGGATCTTAACGACCTTTTTATGCATAATAATTCAGATACAGATCAATAGCCTAATTACCCAGGACCATTCCCTCATTGATCTGATTATCCTTCTAAAGAGCTGGTAATATTGTAGAAATCTAATTGATATGAGAAAGCAATTTACCATTTTACTTTTATTGAGTCTTATCACATCGGTGTCATCCCAGGATAAAGTGGGGATCAATATTAATTCACCTCAATTTGCATTGGATATAAGGTCGCTATTGGATGATAACCCTGCAGAACTCCACCTATCCAATCCAAGTAACACAAGGTTTTTGAGACTTTTTAATGGATCCAATACCTTTCCTCATCCTTCAATATTCTGGAAAGATGCACATCATCTGAGATTTGCAACTGATGCAGGAGGGTTTTCAGAAAAAATGAGAATTTTAAGTAATGGGAATGTAGGAATTGGAGAAATAACTCCTATAGGGTTATTGCATATTAAAGCCAATAGCACCATTCCATTACCACATCTAAGATTAACAGAAAATGACAATGATTTTGCAAGAATTAAGATGGAGGATTCGGTTAACACCGGAGCATTTTGGGATTTAGCCGGAAAGGCTGATATAAATGCACAAGATGCAATATTCAATTTTTATTTTCAGAACTCATCGGGAGGCAGTGACAAGATGAGTATTCTGGGAAATGGCAATGTAGGGATAGGAACAACCAGTCCAAATGTGAACTTGCAGATAGGTAATGCTACTGATGTTGATAGAAAATTGAAGCTTGCAGCTGGATCTTCAACGGTTGCAAGAATAGACCTTCAGGAGTCCGGGAATAGTGGAATGTATTTAGAATACAGAGGAGCTGATAATCGATTAGACATAAGTGGTAGAAATATTGGCACTGATAATTTAGTACCTAATATGACGATTACCAGAGGAGGAAGAATTGGGATTAGTTCGTCTGCTCCTGAATATCAACTTGACATTCGCCAGGCTTCAGGATCGACTGTATATGGGGAGTTGAATATTGGCACCTTTACAAACAGTCATTTTGTAAGGCTGCAAGGAGGAGAAAACGGCAATCCAAGTCCTAAAATGATATGGAATAATAATAATGATATAAAATTAGGTTCTTCTAATCCTGATGGATCAAATTTCAAAGAATTTTTAAGATTGGATGGAAGGACAATAGGGGTATATAATACAGGAGGTTCAGTATTCATAGGAGAAGGGACAGGAATAGCCGACGATGGCTCTTTTAACTATTGTGTTGGGATTGGATCTTATGCCCTGAATAACAATCAGACTAATCACGATAATGTAGCAATAGGAAGTTTTTCTCTATATAGTATTGGGTCCGGATCTACTTCCGGGTCTGAAAATACCGCGGTAGGGGGTTCAAGTGGAAATATGTCTCAGGCTAGTTCGAATACCTACATAGGGTTTGGTGCAGGTAGAAGCAACGTAAATGGTAGCTCGAATACATTCTTAGGAACTCGAGCCGGATATAACTCCACTTCCAGTCAAAATATCTTGATTGGTGCATATGCCGGTCATGATTGTACAGGTTCTCAAAATATATTTATGGGTGACCATGCAGGATCTGATGAAGGTGGTACAAATAATCTTTATTTAGGATTATTCTCAGGCTCTAATTCATCAAGTGGAAACTGGAATGTTTATTTAGGTAATTCTACCGGATACAATAATATTAGTGGGAAGAAGAATGTGATAATTGGTCATGCTGCTGGTTTGGGTGTTACAGGAGATTCTTTTGATAGTAGTGTGATGATTGGTTATGAGGCAGGAAAGAATAATATTGATGATAACAGATTGTATATAGAGAATTCCTCTGATTCCTCTCCATTGATTTATGGAGAATTTGATAACAACCTTGTTAAGGTTCACGGAGAATTTAAATCCACCAATTCTATAGAAGTAACTAACTCCTTACAAGTACTAAAAGCACATGGTAAGAATATAATTGAATACAATCCTGTTTTTGGGGGGATATTGACTTGGGGAAGTCAAACCGATTGGAATCTTTTTCCAGATGAAGTTAAAATCGGTGGCACTACCAATTTTTCTCCTAATTCAAATTTACATATAACTGATCCGACTGAGCCATCCATAGTATTACAGACTGGAGAAGGAGTAGGCAATACAACTTATTGGAAAATAAGGAGGAATAGTGTGGGCTCATTGCAATGGCATCATTCTACTTTTCATAAAATGACGCTAGAAAGTGCAGGGAATTTAGGCCTGGGAATTGAAAATCCAAATGTAAGATTGGATGTTTCAGGGAGCATAGAATATACCGGATCAATCACTAATGTATCGGATATCAGGTTAAAGAAAAATATCCAGGATCTTCCTTCTGTAGCGGATGAATTGGAAGATATTCGAGCTGTCTCATATGAAATGAGAAAAGAAGAATTTCCGGAAATGAATTTTGAAGAAGGACGTGAATATGGGGTAATTGCCCAGGAATTGGAACCATTATTTCCTGAATTGGTTAAAACTGACCCGGATGGATATAAGTCGGTTGATTACACTAAATTAACCGTCGTGCTTCTCAAAGCAACTCAAGAGCAGCAACAGATGATTGAGGATCAAAAAGCGATGATAGATTTATTGATGAAAAAAATCAATAATCTAGAACAAGCTGGGAATTCAAACTAGATCTCGTCAATCTTCATTAATCCATGATAGGTAAATTATTAGATACGTAAGGACATCAATTATATAATATCCTCTCCCTCATTGACAATTACTGTTCACTCATTCTACCTGGATAGCCTCATTCGTTTTTAGGAACTTACAATTAAACAAATTGAATTATGAGGCTTAATCTATCATGTCTTCTAGTATTTATTATTTCATTCTCAATTAATGCTCAGAATATAGGAATTAATGAACCTGCACCTATTGGTAAGTTACATATCAGAGTGAACAGTACCACTAATCTTCCCCATCTCAGATTAACCGAGGATGAGAATGATTATGCCAGAATAAAAATGGAAAACAATGTTTATTCTGGTGTATACTGGGATATTGCCGGAAGGACCAATTCAGATCCCAGCCTTTCATTATTAAATTTTTATTTCAATAATGGAACGAGTGGAAGCGACAAGATGACCGTTCTAGGAAATGGAAATGTGGGAATTGGTACGACCAGCCCTAATTCTAAACTAGATATACGCTCAGTGGGCAATAATGCTGAAATTTTGCGCCTATCTTCAGAAAGACCTTGGGTATTTAAGCAGACAGGAACAGCTTCATCCGCCAATCTTACACTTCAATCTATAAATAATGGTAAAAACCTTGAATTATTAGGGGCAGATGGAACAACAAAGGCAGCTATTTTTTCAATGTGGAATGATGATCCGAAGGTTATTTTTGTTCCGGATAATGGCAATGTAGGCATTGGTGAGAGTAATCCGGGAAACAAAGTCAGGATTAAAGGTAATTCTACCTCGACTCAAAATGTATTAAGTGTCAGTACAACTTACTTAGGCAATTCCAATATACGTGCAGTAGAGGGTTTTGCAAGACCTGCAGATGGATATGGTTTTGGTGGTTTATTTGAAGGTGGTGCACGAGGTGTCAAAGCTACCGCTTGGGGGGGATCTTCGTCAAATCTGGCCATTGGAGTTGAAGGATCTTCTCACGGTACCAATGGAGATCGAATCGGTGTGTTTGGAAGAGCCAGTGGAGGTAGTAAAAACTGGGCCGGATACTTTGCTGAAGGGAATATGTATGTGACCAATGATCTTAGAATTGGAGCTGGTGCAATAAATGGAGCTACAGGATACAAAGTAGCGATTGATGGAAAAGTCATAGCCGAGGAAATGCGGGTTCAGTTGAGTGGTGCATGGCCGGATTATGTTTTTGAAGACGATTATAAATTAATGCCGCTTACAGAATTAGAAAAGGAAATTGAAAAATTGGGTCATCTGCCTGGACTGCCATCTGCTCGAGAAGCTGAAGAGGAGGGCATCATGCTGGGTGATATGAACCGGATATTGCTGGAGAAAATTGAGGAGTTAACATTGCATGTTATTAGGTTGGAGAAAGAGATTAGAGTTCTGAAATCAAAGAAAAATTAAGAGTTATGCGGATTATAAGAATATCTGTTTTGTTCATATTCCTTTTGATGGGTTCGAAACTTTTATCTCAGCAATTGATAGATAGACTTGAAGGGAAAGAAAATTTTAAAGAAGTAAAAGAAATAGCTGAAAGATATTATCAGGAAATAAATGAAGGCAAAATTCAGAAGAATCCAAACGATTTAAAATATAAACACTGGAAGCGATGGGAATGGTATGCTCAAGACCGTTTGGATAAAAAAGGTGATTTAGTGAACACAGGTAGAAATAATATAAATGCCTTAATTGATGAAAAGAGGAGATATAGGGATACTGAAAGAACCACTAACTCATTTTGGACATTTACTGGCCCTGATTCTAATCCTTCTTCTCCTACATCCCATCATTACATAGGACTTGGAAGAGTAGACCGAATTGCCTTTCATCCTTCAAATCCAAATATTATATACATTGGTACTCCAGCGGGAGGTATTTGGAAAACGATGGATGGGGGAGTTACCTGGATACCATTGGATGATTTTCTACCATCATTGGGTGTTTCAGGAATTGCAATTTCCAAGACCAATCCAAATTTAATCTATGCATTAACTGGGTGTGGAGATGGAGGAGGAGTAAGTAGTAGTTCAGGTGTCCTTAAATCTATTGATGGAGGTGAAACATGGATTAAAACGGGAGAATTGTATTCAGGGGCATATAGCGGATATATGCTTACGATGGATCCGAATAATGATCAAGTATTATTTGCAGCAACAAATCGAGGTCTTTATAAAACTAGCAATGGAGGAAGTAGTTGGACTAGAGTCCTTAGTACCTCTACCATTTATGATGTTAAGTTTAAACCTGGCAGTTCCGACTCCTTATATGCTTGTGGACGCACTTCTGTATATTATTCCTACTATGGAGGAGACCAGTCAGAATGGTCGATTTCTGCTTACGATATTTCACCTTCTATCGTTGGTAGGAAGGCCATAGCAGTAACACCTGCTGATCCTGAAAGGATTTATTTATTCACTGGGCCTCATACTGGTGTAGGAACATTCAGCGGATTTTATACTTCAATTAATGGAGGTATGAACTATACAAGAGCTGCTAACTCTCCAAATATTTTGGGTGGTGAGTCTGGCATGGATAACAATTCACAATCTTCATATGATTTTTGCATTGCTGCATCAACTCAACAGTCAAATGTTGTTGTAGTTGGAGGATTGATTGTGTGGAGATCAATAAATTATGGAGCAGGGTGGACCAACAGCACAACTTTCGGCACAGGTTCTTCATCACCCGGATATGTGCATCCAGATGTACATGCAGTTGAATTTAACCCGTTAAATGACTATTTATATGCGGCCACAGATGGTGGATTTTATCGGTCAACGGATCTTGGATTTAATTGGACTAATTTATCAGAGGGAATTGGGACTGCTCAATTTTATCATATGGCGGGTACATCTGTTAATAATAATTATGTGCTTTGTGGGGCCCAGGATAATGGAACAAAATATCGAAAAAATAATACTACATCATTTGATCATGTCGCCGGAACTGATGGATTTTCTGTTCAGTTTTACCCGGGTGATCCATCCAGGTTTTTATGCAGTTTCAATGGATCCCTGGTAAAGTTTTGGAATTACGGTGCCGACAATGGCAACTTAACACCGAAATTTCATTGGTTCATGGAATTAGCAATTCATAATACCAATAAAGATATCATTTTTGCCGGAACCAACGATGGTGGTGGTAGGTTGTATAAGTCCATTAATGAAGGCGTATCCTGGGATACAACATTTATTCTGGCCGGTGCCTCAGTAATGACTTGTCCCTCCAATAATGATCGGATTTATGTTGCTGGTGGTAGTGAGATCAGAAGATCAGATGACTTAGGAGGTATATTTACAACTTTGCATGATAAGCCGGGCTTCCCATATATGCCTCCATCCATAACGGATATAGCTGTGCATCCTTATAATTCGAGCAATGTCTATATAACTTTTGGAGGATATGAAGCTGGAACTAAGGTGTATACATCAATAGATGGAGGATTGTCATGGGAAAATATCAGCGGTACACTTCCAGATGTTCCAGCTAACTGTATTGATGTAAATATAAATGGAGATTTATACCTGGGAACAGATATAGGAGTCTACTATAAAAGTTTGGGTTCTTCTGATTGGATACCTTTCAAAAATGGATTGCCAAGCACAATTGTTACTGACTTTTATATCAATAATAATATTAGTGTTATTCGTGCATCAACCTTTGGTAGAGGTGTCTGGACTTCTTTACTTGCTGATGGGAATTGTGTGAATGACTTGGTCTGGAGTACTATAACAACACTCAACGGGTATCAATATTTCGAGGCAAATAACAAGATCGAAAATAAATCTATCATAGACGGTGGAATTGGGACAAATGTCTTTTTTAAAGCAGGTCAGTTTATAGATTTAAAGCCAGGTTTTCATGCTAAGGATGATGGGATAATATTTCAGGCACAATTAGGGCCGTGTAATTCTGGAGGTGTACCTTCTGCTAAAATTCAAAATCACCAACACAAGAAAGAATAACTTTCATCACGGACTCAAGAGTTATGCCATTGAATTAACCCATTTTACTCATCTTTCCTCTTACCATTGATCGTCACATACCCTTCAGGAGTATCTGCTTTCCCATTCAGTTTATCTCCATCAAATGTGAATGACAATGGAATCGATGCTCCATCAACCCAGATCTGGCAAAAAAGACTATTACCTTCAACCTTTACTTTTTCAGCCTTCATTTCATAGGTTCCGATTACGATGGTAACCTGGTATTTATCTCCTTCTGCTTTAGAAATTTTAAGTTCTCCTTTTTCATATCCGGGAGGGGCAGTTGGAGCTTCATATGTCCAGGTCCCTTCTATTCCTGTACTTGTAAATGAATAACTTAAGAAGGCAACAACAGCTATTAAAATCGTTTTCATAGGTACTGATTATTAGAAACTATTATATTAATTATATCTATGGTAAAAGTTATAACTTTCTATTTAGTAAAATACATTGCAAGACTATCTCCTACTGCAACTTCAGTCAACTGCCTGTTTCCTCCTCTGTCTCCGGAAAGCATAATATCACCATGCTTCTGCCAATTATCCCAGGGGATCTGGAATCTGGGAAGGGAGTCAGTATATTTTGTGTAAAAATCCCATTGTGTAACCAGCCTTGAATCAGGATCCACATAAACTTCATACTTGTTATCCGGTGTATTGCCAACTGACTCAAAAGTTAATTCCAGCACATCTGACATGACTCCTTGCTGAGTGGTATCCTTTCCAAGAAATTTTAATGTAACTCCGGAATCTTTCAGTTTGTATGGCATGACCAACCAGTATGCATCATTGATCCACATCCCTTTTCCTCTTTTAAGGTATTTATCCAGACTATCTGCTTTGGTTAATTCCGTACCTCCGAGTTTTACACTTCCTAATTCAGAATCTATGTTCATGTTAATGGTGAAAGTGTCTCTAATTCCTTCAATGACCACATCATTGGTGTGCTTGTTCCAGACGTGCCTTCTGGAATTAAAGAAGTTCCACTTAATGTATTTGGTGCCATCCCAGGCTTTTCTGCCTCCCATTGCTTCCATCACTTCATCCGCAATGGCAATGGCTTCTGGGTCAGAATCCTGGATATTGAATCCTTCTGCTTCAGGATTTCCATATTCAACTTCTTTGTTGGAAGGAGCATTGCATCCGATCGTCAATAAAGTACTGGCAATTATAGATAGAAGTAGATATTTCATATTGATTTGTTTTGCTTTTGCAAAGGTTGTGAATATAATACTAATAATTATACCTGCTAAAAGTGTATACTAAATGTAGTATGTCGACCATTTTATACGTCACTATAGTTTAATTAAACATCTTTATATTAATCATGTTCTAAAATCCTGGATTTATGAGGTTTATATTAATAATGTCATTCTGTCTTCTTACACCGTTGATGATAAATGGTCAAGATGAAAAAGATAATGTTGAGACCATTTTTACTACTGCTGAGGTAATGCCCAGGTTTCCGGGATGTGAAGATGAAAGCAGGACTAATGATGAAAAGGAAGCTTGCGCCAAAAATAAAATGCTTGCTTACATCAATGATAATTTATCCTATCCTGATAAAGCAAAGATTTTTAAAATTAGAGGTGTTGTTGTCACTCAATTTGTAGTGAATGAAAATGGCGGCATTGAAAATGCTAGAGTGATTAGAGCAATAGGATATGGATGTGATGAAGAGGCACTCAGACTCGTAAAAAGTATGAATGATATGGAAGAACCCTGGGTGCCGGGAAGGCAAAGGGGAGAAGTCATCAAGCTCTTATATACACTTCCGGTTAGATTTAATCCTGATTTTTAAAAGGACCAATCATTATTGGCTGTATATATTTTCAATATTGACATTGACCCACTTGGCACTTTTAAGATCAAATTGAGATCCGGACAATCCTTTGTATTTTTCC
>JABDLO010000449.1 GCA_013002995.1 Saprospiraceae bacterium
CTTCTTATCCTTGTCCAATGATTGGACGAGGTACGCATATTCCGGAATTGCCGCTATCCAATTTTGATGGATCTACTATAAATGGGGTATGGCAACTGATTGTGGAGGACGGCTTTAGGCGAGATGGTGGTTCATTAAATTCCTGGGGGCTTGAGATATGTTTTGAACCTGACTGTAATCTAACTGTCACCAATGTTAACAATTCCGGTAGTGGAAGCCTGGTTGAAGCTATTAATTGTGCCCAACCGGGTGAAACAATAGCTTTATCCAGTGTGCTGGCCAATTCCACTATTAATTTGGGTTCTAATCAAATGGTGATTGACAAAAATCTTACAATCACTGCAATAAAGTCTGATAATATAATTGTCAATTATTCCGGAGATGGATCTGCACTGGTATTAAATAGTGGAATCGATTTAAATTTAATCGGATTTTCATTGACTTCCAGTTCAGGAAATGGTGAAACACTTCAGAACAATGGAAACTTAACCATCACGGATTTATCTATAGAAAACACTAATGGGAATTCTCCAATTATCAATGTAGATGGAAGCACCCTTGAGGTTTTAGGGGATTGCGTAATTATAGATAATTGATCCTATTGGCCTTTACCATTATAACGATGATGTCTCAAAATCCTGACCCTTGTAAGCAACCAGGTTTAGTGTTATAAAATAATAAGGCGACTTCTAAAAGAGGTCGCCTTGTGTGAACTTAAATGAATATTTTTTCCAGGAACAAGTGTGTCGTTCAACAGTAATTTAGTGACCCTTTTACCTGACCTGGTCTACCGTTACATTTTTAATGGCATCTTGAGAATCCACAGTTGTTACAGATCAGGCATCCTTCACGATAACTTAATCCTCCGTGCTCACCACATCCTTCACATGTTTCCTTTACTGCAGGAGTACCATTAGGAATGAACTTTCCTAATGCACGTTTGACTCCATTGGCCCATGAATTGATTTGTTCATTTTCATAATTAAGCCTGGAAACAAGGTCAACCACATATGGTAATGGCATTCCATGTCTTAAAACCCCTGAAATAAGCTTGGCATAATTCCAGTATTCTTTTTTAAATGACCGGGACAATCCTTCAATGGTCACCTTGTAACCATCCTTATCCTCATATTGGAAATTGTATTGAGACTTGCCATCTCCGTTTCTGGCTTTGATGACCAAGCCCTTGGTTACATACTTGGGTAATAAAAATGTTTCTTCAGCTTTACCTGTGAATATTTCATAGGGCTTATTGTGTAATAATCCGACAACTGCTATCCATTTTTCATGAAGGTTCTGAAATCTTATGATTTCCACTTCAAGTTTTTCAGGTCGTTTGGGTGAATGGTTCTCCATGAATTTAGCGGTGTTGTCCTTCTTTTCTTCATCATTTGAAATCAAAACGCCATCCCTGGAACCATCCCTATAAATCGTTATTCCTTTACACCCGGAACGCCATGCTGTGATCATCAATTCATCGACCAGTTCGACTGTAGCATCATTGGGCAAGTTAACCGTTACACTTATAGAATGATCCACCCATTTCTGAATGGCACCCTGCATCTTAACTTTTTGCACCCAATCAATATCATTGGATGTTGATTTATGGTAAGGTGATTGTGCAATAAGTTGATCTAATTCTTTCTGGCCCATATCTCGGGCAGTATTGCTATCCATGCCTTGAGCCTCCATCCAATCCTTAAACTTGTGATGAACTACATTATATTCTTCCCAGTGATCACCATTTTTATCTACAAACGATGTTGTTGTTTTTTCATCATTGGGGTTAATCTTTTTCCTCCTCTTATAACTCACCATAAAGACGGGTTCTATTCCTGAAGAAGTCTGACTCATCAGACTTGTCGTTCCGGTAGGAGCAATGGTCAATAAAGCAATATTCCTTCTACCTGACTTTTTCATCTTTTTGTATAAGCCAGGATCTGATTCTTTAAGTCTTACGACAAATGGATTATTGGCTTCCAGAGTTGAATCATATACCGGAAACATACCCCTTTCTTCTGCCAGTTGAGTTGACATTCCGTAGCAATTCAATGCCAATGTCTGATGTACCTTAACTGAGAAATCAATGGCTTCATCAGATCCATACCTGTAATTCAATGCTGCAAGCATATCTCCTTCAGCGGTGATCCCAATTCCTGTTCTTCTTCCTTCCACACATTTTTTACGGATCTTTTTCCACAGATGTAGTTCTGAAGTTTTAATTTCTTCATCTTCCGGATCTTTACGGATCTTATCAATAATCCGATCGATTTTTTCAATTTCAAGATCTATGATATCATCCATCATTCTGGTAGCATATCCTACATGATCTTCAAATAACTCAAAATTGAATGTTGCTTTTTCAGTGAAAGGATTTTCTACATAACTGAATAAATTAATCGCCAATAACCGACAACTATCGTAAGGGCATAAAGGAATTTCACCACATGGATTGGTAGAAACGGTTCTGAAACACAGGTCGCTGTAACAGTCAGGAATGGATTCTCTTATAATGGTATCCCAGAAAAGGATACCGGGTTCTGCTGATTTCCATGCATTTTTAACCAATTTTCCCCACAATTCACGTGCTTTAATATCCCTGGATACAGAAGGATTATCCTGATTGATCGGGAAGCAAGTGGTGTATTTTTTATCCTTTACGACAGCCTCCATGAAGGCATCATCAATTTTAACAGAGATATTGGCTCCTGTGATTTTTCCTGCCTCTAGTTTGGCATCTACAAAGTCACCGACGTCCGGATGTTTTGAACTGATGGATAACATCAATGCTCCTCGTCTACCATCCTGGGCAACTTCCCTTGTGCTATTTGAGAATCGTTCCATGAATGGGACAATACCTGTAGAACTGAGTGCACTATTCTTAACAGGACTGTTTTTGGGACGGATATGAGATAGATCATGTCCGACTCCACCTCGTCTTTTCATGAGTTGGGTCTGTTCTTCATCCGTCTTCATGATTCCTCCATATGAGTCTGCTTGATTTCCGATGACGAAACAATTGGAAAGTGAGGATGCTTGAAAATTGTTTCCAATTCCTGACATGGAACCGCCTTGGGGGATGAGGTATCGAAAATCTTTAAGGAGGTTATAAATTTCCTTCTCTGAAAGGGGGTTAGGATAATTCTTTTCAACCCGGTAAATCTCTTTTGCCATCCTGAGATGCATATCATCCGGATTGCGTTCGTAGATTTTACCCTGGGAGTCTTTCAAGGCATATTTATTGATCCATACACTTGCGGCTAGTTCATCTCCATTAAAGTACTTCAATGAGCTTTTAAGTGCTTGATTGTAAGTATATGTTTTTAGTGTTTCTTTATCGAGGTCGAAAACTTCCAGGTCTGGAATTATTTCCTCTTTTGGGACTCTTTGATTGGTGGTGTCAGCATTCATAGTTTTGGATTGTGAACAGATTACAAATATCTTTAATATATTGCAATTATCCAATTCCAGACTTGAATATCTGGAATTATTTTTATTGTATGGAAATTAAAAGATGCAGCGATGAAAAATGCTTTATATTTTAATTCAGATCACTGAAGTATTCTTTAAATAATAAGTAAAGAGGCCACTTATAAACGTAATCTCCTTAATTTTAATCTTTACTTACATGAATGTCTAATAAAGCTGATAATTTTTGAAATGATATTGGTTTACATGGGTATGTAAAGTGATAGTGAAAACAGTGTTTTTCTGTTATGGAATACGGTACTATTTGACTTCCGTAGAGTATATTATCATACAGTTATTTTTATTTGTAAAACTATTTTTTAATTAAAAAAGAGACAACCATCTAGATCATCTCTTTCAGTAATTAATAAATCGAATTGTTAAAGCGATCAAATTTTTAAGCAACCTTTGTTGCTCTTCCACTAAGAGTGTATTGTAAACTTTCTTTTAAATAATTGATTACATCTATCTCCATGACGTCCACACCTTGTATTTCAGCGATGTAATAACTAATCCAGTCCAGTAAATGGACGAGGTATAATGATTCACCAATTAACCCTTTGCCCTTAGGCCAAATCTCTATCTGATTTCCGGCATATTGGCTTATGATGTCTTCAGTAATATTCATTCTCATTTGTAACCTTTTGGATTCATCTGAACTCCTGATAAATATAGCTACCAGGTTGGGGTTAAAGGAAGTCCATCCTACCAACTCATTGTGATTCATTTCAGGTAATACATGGTGCCAGGCCAGGGATTTACCATTTTCAGCAATTTGTTGTCTAAACCTTAATCCTACTGGTTCAAGGTCTGATGATGTATAAATAGCTGATATTTTTCCTGCAATCTTGCCAGCAATAATTTGAGCCTGGTGTTGAATTTCTTCTTTCCAATAAATAATGGAGCTTACAGCATCGCGTATCTGCCTTGTCATGTTATTTTTTAATAAGCCAAAACTTTGAATCAATCTAATCTGTGCTGTTACTGAATATCCCAATGCAGCTCTTGGAGCCGGGATATTATCAGGTAGTTGGACAAAGGCCCATTGATTCATTTTAGCTTTATTCATTAATTGTCCGCCTGATGTGATAACTGCCATGAATGCTCCAGATTTTTCTGCTTGTTCCACAGCTTCCAAGGTTTCTTCGGTATTTCCTGAGTATGAAGAAGCTATAAAAAGAGTATGTTTATTTACGAAGGCAGGAATATTATAATCCTTTACAATGTGAAGTGGGATTATACAGTCTTTCTCTATCCATTTCCTTGTAAATTCAGCTCCTATACCTGACCCTCCCATGCCGGCAATGACTATATTAGTAATTTTTGTTTCTGACGGAGGTGTGGTCATGATGGTTGATAATCCATTTTTAAGATGAAATGGAAACTGATCGATATACTTATACATGATTCTACTAGTTTTTACTTGTTACAATAAACTTTTTTAATTCTATTTCCTCCCTTGAGGCTTTTAATGTGAATGAAATACATTCCTTCATGAAATGTATCTGTGTTAATTTTTACTTTATTAATTCCGATTCGACCCAATCCTTTAATATACAGTACTGAGGTACCTTGAAGATTAGTAATTCCTAAATCAAAAGGCTCCTCAAATGCACTTTCAAATTGAAACTCCAGTGTATTAGAGAAGGGGTTAGGATAGGCTATTAAGCTGTTGTTCTTGATTGGACTTATTTTTTCTTTCTGAAGATCAGATGATTCAAATGATAGATCTTTTAATGATAGTTTTGTTTCAGTTTTATTGCCGTCTATACTTTTTATGGTGAAGACTACCATTACAATGTCATCTGCATTTAATGGGCCTTCGATCATAGATGATCTGAAGTGGTGGAAAGGCAATTCAAATTCCGTTTCATCTTCAAGTAATAATACAGATGTTTTAAAATGATGGGTCCATTCTTTAATTGATTTTTTTACGATCGTTACTTCAAGGACTCCAGTACCGGAAGAAGCAAACTTTAAACTGTTATATTGGCTAACATCGGATGATTTGAAGCGAGGGTGGAGTGACCTGTATACGGATATATAATCCTCTGTTGTTGCCTCCAGGCTTATATTACGTCGAAGCTGATATCCTTTATTATTTGATTGTTCTGAAGGGGTGACGTCATGAGCAGATATATGCGTTAACAAGTCGTTATAATCCAGACCCCATTGCCCATCTGCAAAGTATACCTGATCAGCTGTTTCTCCTCCATTGGATATCTGTAACCCTAGGTCACAGAAATCTTCAATATCCAATTTCTTTGTTGTATTAATTACACCATCCATTTGAAAATCAAAATTGAACGGGTGTTCTGATTCCTGGATTTCGGTTTTAGAATATGATCCGGAAATCGTAATGGGCCTGGGGTGACCATTGCTCTGAACTTCTAGTGAAAGCCTGCCATTTTCAATCCATCCTTTTTTTATGAAAGTTTCAGGGATGCCTGAAGAGTTGATCCTGAATGTATCATTAAACGATCGTAAATTGGATAGAATCTCTGTTACCCATTGTTCCAGCATTGATTCCGTTGAAGTCCAAATCTGAATATTTGTGTAAGCTCCATCAGGAAATTGATCCAATGTCCAATGGTTTTCTACAACAACGCTTCCAGGTACAATTTGACGGGCCGAGAAGCTTACGGCATATTCAGGAACCCTACCTTTTCGGGTCAGTTTATACGTTATCAAGCTATCACCTCCGTAATTTTTTTTGTACACTTTTTCCAGTGTTGTACCCATTAACCTGTCACAGGTTGGTTTGGTATGTTCATATACTTTGCTATTTGTGGATATCATTAGAATAGAACCTACACGATCTTCTTGGTTGGATGCATCAATTGCATAGATTCTTTTTCCGTTGGTAAGATTGTTGAGTCCTATAGGAGTTGATTCATTAATCTTTAATCCATTTAATGCATTTACTGGAATGTAGTCCGAGAAATTACCGGCAGAATGTTCATTTCTCGAGGATTTAATTGATCTTACATTTACAGGAATGTCATAAGCAGGACTTAAGAGTGGACTTCCTTTTTTGACCAATTGAAAATTTCTCAAAGACAATTTAGACCCCAATCTTCCATTACTTTCAAGGCCACCACCGCTACCTGAATCTGGTGCATCACAAAAGCTTGAACAATCATTGTCTTCACAATCGGTATATCCATCGAGATCGTTATCCAGGTTATCATCACAATATCCCGCTTCACTTGATTGTACTGGGAAATATTTAAAACTCAAATCTCTTCTTCCGGCATTACCACCATTTTTACATATGGTCATATACACTATATCCCCTTCAGGAACTTCAAAACTACTATTATTATTCACCTGGATTTCAGGAACGAAACAATCATTGATCGTACAGAATTGATCTGAAAAGTAAATAGCAAAGTTTCCGGATTCTTGTGTAGTAAATTTTAGTGCTGATGGCAATGAAGGATCATAAAGAGGATGATCAATGAGATTGATCTCCACTTTTGCACAAGCACCACTTATATCACTCCCACAACTACATTTTCTAGAGGTCATAACTCCATCCGCAGATGATCCGTCGTCACATATATATCCGTCGCAATAAAGAATGTTACAATCCTTGCAATCCTGTGAATAGGAGATGGTTATTGTTAACAGATTTAAGAAGATCCAAATGCCAAACTTTTTCATAGATTTTTAATTATTATACTGCAAATATGGCTTCAATAGCAGCGTTAAAAATCTATTTTCGCTTAATGGTAAGAACAGAAGGGAAAATGGTTGTTATTCTCCGGAGATTGGTTTTAGGCCATGTAAATTGAATAAAGAATCCAAGGCATGATCCAGGTCACTCTTTATAGACTGATAGAGAGCATAGGCTTCAGAGTTGGAGTTATCACAGTGGTTTTCGAGGGTTGCCATCTGATCTGTTAGCTTCGGTAATCCAATCATCGAAAACGATGGCTTAAGCTTATGGGTCATCTCCCGAGCAGTGCTCCAATTGTTATCAATTAGATGTTTTTCCAGATCGTTGAATATAGGAAGATTCGTTTCTAAAAAGATCTCAAACATATCTTTGGCTGCTTCGAGATCGTCTCCATATAATTCTTTCAGTACGGTTTCATCAAGGGTTTTAAAGTCTTGTTTTTCCTTAGTATCGACAACATCTGAATGTCCCAGGATTTCCTGCATCTTGGTTAAGAGTTGTGGGGGCGTAAATGGCTTAGAAAGGAAGTCATTGGTTCCAGCATCCAGGGCTTTATCTATCTGAGATGCAAAGGCAGAAGCTGTTAATGCAAGAATTGGGGTATCCTTGTTTAGATTGCCTGAGGTTCTAATATTTTTTGTGGCTGTCAACCCATCCATCTCAGGCATCCTGATATCCATAAAAATGAGATCATAAACCTTCTTGGAGCAGTTTTTTAATGCCTCCAATCCATTGAAAACATAATCAACTTCAGCATTTAATTTAGATAGGATCCGACGGACGTAATAGGTATTCATTACGTTGTCCTCTGCAACTAAAAACTTCATATTGCTGAACAGTTCTTCTTGTTCAACTTTAATTTCACGATCACTTTTAATAGTTATCTTTTCATCGGTTTTCTTAAAGTCCAGGGTAACAGAAAACTCACTTCCTTTTCCCAGGGTGGAAGCGACAGAAATTTCTCCTCCAAGAAAATCTATGATCTTTTTGGTAATGGCAAGGCCCAATCCGGTTCCTCCAAACCGCACAGATGTTTGTTTGTCCGCCTGTTTAAAGCGATCGAAGATTAATTTTTGTTTGTCTTTAGAAATTCCAATTCCGGTATCCTTGATTTTAAATTTAATGGTCCTGGAATCAGCAGTTTTATTCAATTCGTTGGCTGAAATATCAATACTTCCTTTATCAGTAAATTTAATTGCATTACCCATAATGTTAAAAAGGATCTGATTGATCAACACTTTGTCACCGAGGAGGTAATATTCATTTTCTTCTAATCCCTTCAATCCAATGGATACAGATTTACCTTTTAGTTGGTGTGAAAATGTATTTTTTACCGTTTTCAAGAGATCATTGAGGTCCAGCTTTTCCAGATTCAATTCCAGTTTTCCGGATTCAATCTTGGATATATCAAGTACATCGTTTATGATGCCTGCAAGGATTTCTGTAGAACTTTTTTGAATTTCCACAAATTCACGCTGGTCATTAGATAGGTCCGTTTCCATTAAAAGGTGAAGCATTCCCGTTATGGCATTGAGAGGTGTCCTTATTTCGTGACTCATGTGAGCCAGGAACTGCATTTCAGCCTCTCTTGCGGCTTCCGCTTCTTTTCTGGCTTTAATAAGGTTTTTCTGAACCATTACTTTCTCAGTGAGGTCGCGATATTGCCACAAATGTCCCAGATATCGATCGCCGGAAAAGATAGGTGTATAATCTCGTTCAAGGATTCTCCCATCTACCATATGGAGTTCGTCTCCCAGGACGATTTTTCTGTTTTTCAATATTTCATAGATGCGATCGGTAAATTTTTTGGGATTGTCAAATAAAAGCTTGGACTCTTCTGCGGCATTGGAGCAGTCTGCTCCAACCAATGCTTTAGGAGGAGCAGATATATTAAATAGCTCGCAAAAATAAGGATTGGTTAATACGATTCTTCTTTTTTCATCTTCAACCAAGACACCGGCCTGGAGTGTTGAAATAAGATTACTCAATCTGAGTTCACTAGATTCCAGTTCCAGCTCAACCAGCTTCCTTTCAGTAATATCTTTGGCGAAAGCCCTGATTTCATAAGTGTCATTACCAGTAGTAATTCTCTGTGTATGCTGACCCACCCATAGCTGCCCACCGGTTTTGGTCTTCATAGGAAATTCAAAGTACAGC
Organism: Saprospiraceae bacterium; assembly: GCA_013002995.1. Taxonomy (GTDB): domain Bacteria; phylum Bacteroidota; class Bacteroidia; order Chitinophagales; family Saprospiraceae; genus JABDLO01. The sequence continues at coordinate 9,308 of JABDLO010000449.1, forward strand.
TCCTGATCATTATTTTGAACCATCTTTATAAAGTTTCCATCTACTGTGGAAACCCAATCTTCAAACACAAACTCAGAGTAATGTAAACCCAACGCTTCAGACTTAGAGTATCCCATTTTTTTGGTTCCCACGTCATTGACAAAGGTAAGGCACCCCTTATCATCTAGCTTGTAAATAATATCACTTCCAAATTCTACCAATTCACGATACCTTCCTTCACTTTCTTCCAGTCTATCATTTAACATTTTGATATCGGCATTGGCAATATCTTTCACTTTTACAACTTGTAGAAGATCAGTAACTGCATCGTGTAGGGCGTAATCTGTCAGACTCAGATGATGTGTCTTCAGATCATCGGGATTGGTCAGCCATGGTGAACCAATGAACAACATCTTGTTGTCATCAAGTTGAATGATCTCTCCTCGGAATTGTAAGTCGGTTTTAGAATTTATTGCTTTTAGGATAAATATCTGAGTGGTAAATTCAAGTATTGAATTAAAGTTTTTGCCTGCTGACCTGGGACGCCTGATCGTAAAGTAATCAGTAAATGGACTTCCTTCAAGGTCAGGAAAAAGCTTAAGAATGCTTTTTCCAGCTCCGACAATCATTAAATCTCTATCTATAATAAAGCTGAAAGGGAAGATTCTATTAAATAAAAACCTGTCTAATTGAAAGTGAATTCCCATACCTATTCTACCATTTTACTTCAAAGACTTCATGATCGTGTCCATTATCACGGCTTTCTAGCAATTCAACTTCGATCTCTGTTTTATGCATTTTTGCTAATCCATGGAAAAGGCCATAAACGAAATCAGCCAATCCTGCACGATGTGAATAGTAATGGACGTACAGTGACTTCTCCTGAATGTTAGATATCTTAAATTCAGGAGGTTCAAGGTCAGGAAACATCAACATCACCCGACTATGAAAATTAGGGAGATTGATCAGGAACTCTCTGAATGAGTTTCCACCAGACTCCAATAAGCTTCCGTAATTTTCCATTCCGGTGCGTAAAATCCAATATTCACCCAGAGTGGACAGCACTTTAGATAAAGGTATCTCTAAAACTTCAGAAGCACCGATAGCCAATTTATAAGTTAAGGCATCATCATAAGGTTGGTTGGAAAGGAATACATCTATATCAACTCCACTTTTCTGTTTAATTTTTTCCCACGTCGCCTCTCCAAAATTTTCAAGGACCATTCCCTTGACCGCTTTATTTACAATGCCATACATATTATATTAGGTTTAGTCGTTCCATAAGTGGTTGTTTATTGGCTCTGCTTACAGGAACTATGTTTTTATGAATTAAAATTGAATTTTCTTCAATATCTACAATCTTGTCAAGGTTGATGATAAATGATCTATGTACCCTCATAAACCGGTCTGAGGGCAACTTTTCTGCTAGCTTCTTCAAGGTACTGTATACTATGTGTTTTTTCTCCTCTGTGTGAAATCTGACATAATCTCCAATATTCTCAACGAATAGAATATCATCTAAAAATATCTTTACGAAGCGGCCTTCATCTTTAATAAAAATATGGTTATCTGTTTTTTTGTGGGCTACTTCTACCTGGCTTTCAAGGACCTTCTGTACGGCTTGATTAAATCGAGGTAACTTAATTGGTTTCCTCAAATAATCAGTAACCTGGTATTGGAATGCTTCAAATGCATATTCTTCCTTGGAAGAGGTAACGATCACATGAGGAATAACAGAACATCGGTCCAGTAGATCAAATCCCGTAGCCCCAGGCATTTCAATATCAAGAAATATAAGATCTATTGATGCTGTCTCCATGAAACTTAGAGCTTCCTCAACATTTCCACATATCGAAAGAACCTCTATTTCCGTAAACTTATTACAATGGTTTTGCAGAAGCTTCTGTGACATCAGGTCATCTTCTACAATAATGCTTTTAATAGCCATTTCATCTCATTATTAATCATTTGAATAAATATAAAGTCCAGGTACTATATTTTAAAGCAATTATAAAGCCAAACCATTCCCCAAATTCACCTTAATTGACATGAACACGGATTGGTAAGCATAACCGGATGCAACATCTGAAGCCGTATTGCTTCCTTTTATACCTGCCATAAAGTTAAAGTTATCAGAAATTTTATAATTCAATTGTCCCGACCATCTAAATGAATCTTGCCAGCCTATGAATGAACTTCCTTGTGTTCCATATGCTAATTCTCCTGTAACAGACCACCTCTGATTGATTTTTGCAGGACTATTGTATTGAATGAAAACTTCACCTGATTTAAATGACTCAGGGCTGAAGTATAAATCAACATCAGTATCACCATAATTTAAATAGCTCATATTAACCCCAATTTTAAACCCTTTCAACGCAGTTAATTGATGGAAGAAAGAGAGGAATGCCCATTGATTAGTATTATCATCCGATAACTTTGAAAAGCCGGATTGCACGTATAATCCCCATGATTGTCCTATGGAAGTGAAGTAGTTGCCTGAAAGTCTCATAACACTTGTTTTACTCCTAACCATCTCAGAATTATAATCCAGTGAAGAGATATTTAAGTTTACTCCAATATTCTGTTGGGCATTTAATCGATATTGCAAGCCAAGATCTGTAATAAAATTATTGTTTAAGTTGGATAAAAAAGATGATGATCGTTGAAAACCAACAAGTGCCTTTCCACTGATTTTATAGTGAGGGTTCCAGTTAATACCAGCCGCCAGGTTGGTTCTTTTTGCTGCTATGGCTTCCTTGTTTTGGAAGGTGCTTTTATGATTGAATTGGATGAAGGGGCTTATATTTGTTTGTTTAGAAAATTGATATTGCAGGCTGATTTCTCTGCTTTGATTCCCTCCATTATCATTCATGTCAATGGCTGATACTTGAAAGAATGGCTTAATATCTTGTTGGATCCTTTGTTTCAATCTCCAGGCATCTACTCGATCTGCGTCCTGGGAAATGGCATGATCCAATTGGTTGATGGCATCCGTGTATTCTTTTTTTGCAAATTGTAGTTCAGCATAACTGACACGTAACTCGTAATGGTCAGGATAAACATCCATTAAATCCTTGTATATTAACGAAGACCGGTCAAAATCACCTTGCCAAAAATACAACCTGGATCGTGCCATGTCAAATACCAGGGTGTTGCCCAGCTGATCTTCCCATTGACTAATAGTTTTGTGAGCTTCAGTAAATTTTTTAGCCGCTCCCAAAGCATTGATCTTCGTTATAATGGTCCTAATAAGCAACGAGGTATCTGTACCGGTGGCTGCTTCCAATAGTGCATTCTCAGCCATTTCAATGGAAGTTGAATGATCCTGGTTAATCATACTTGTGTATGAATGGCCTAATGAAGCTTCTAATACATCAATGCTTTCTTCCAGCATGTGATGGTATACTTCCTGTGCCTGACCATATTTTTGCTCTGTAAGATAAAGCGAAGCCCTGGTCAACATCACATCCCTATCTTGAGGATTCCACAATTCAATTGAATCGAGAAATTGATGTCCTGACTCATATTGTCCTTGCTTCCTGGCTTGATCAGTAAGACCCAGCAATATGTATTTTTTTGAGATTAGAGCCTGGTCATTGTGATTTAAGTATAGTGCCCTATCAATCATATCTAAAGCTTCCTGGTATTTTTTTTCTATAGACAATGAATTGGCATATCCCAGGACAATTGCAAAGTTGGTTGAATCTGTCTGGTACAGGTCATTAAAAAATACAAGGGCTTCACCACTTCTATCAGCCCACAAATAAGCTTCTGCCTTATTTAATCTAATTTCAATATCTCCTGGATATTCTTTTTCCATTTGTTGGAAATGATAGATTGCTTGATTTGGTGCTCCGCTTAATCCCACAGCTCTTCCATAACATAACTGAGCTGTCTTATTGCCAGGATGATTATCGAGGATTTCTGAAAAATATATTTCAGCTTCAGAGAATTGCCCATTCTCCAATAATTGAAACCCATTATTCATGTTGACTTGAGCAGTGCTTGTTATGGCAAGGCTGATGATGATGACAAGTGATAAAACAACTTTCATGTGTGTTCGATTTTTAATTACTGGTACAAATAAAAGGGTTTTTTTATTGCCATGATTTGAATGAAACCCCAGTAAAACCGGTGGTTTGGGCGTTTATGGGGCTAGTCTTACCAAACTCTGTGTAAATCCTACCAAACTCCGAATAATCGATTTTTTTTCTCCATTGAGATCTAAGTTTGTGTCATCAAATAATTCAAAAACATGGACCAAATTTCAATTCAAATTATCCCACAGACAGAAAGAGATCATTATTATTTAATGGTGGAAGGCAAGCTTTGTGGCATGGATGCTATCAGATTTAAAAATGATGCTCAAAAACGTCTTTCACAACCTTTAGATGGAATGACGATTGATCTTTCAAAGCTGAAAGATATTGATCTTACAGGCATCAACATGCTGACAATGTTACATAAGGATTTAAAGAAGTTGAATATTCCTTTCGCGATTATTGTCACTAGTAACTGTCCCTTTATGGATAAAATAAAGGAAACCAAACTTCACCGATTTCTTCCTTTTGTTTTTAAAGCTGCATCCCACAGGAATGTTTAAAGTATTCATATACAAGATATTCAAGAACCATGCATTGATCCTAATGCTGGCGATTGCAGGTGTCAATGCCGGCAATTATTTGCTGAACTTATTACTAGGCAGATTTTTAGGACCTGAAGATTTTGCTGAAGCCGGTATCCTAGCTACAATGGTGATGGTATTATCTTTTATAGCTGTTGGTATACAGATGACTGCAGCTAAGTACTCAGCTGAACTGAAGGAGGAAGGATCTGAAGAAAAGCTACTTGAATTTCAATCATGGATAACTAGAAAAACATTGATCTCGAGTATCTTCCTGACATTCCTGATTGTATTACTGATTCCAGTCGTACAATCCTACTTACACTTTCGATCACCTGTTCCTTTTATATTGATATTTATAGGTGTTCCGGTATATTTTCTGATGAGTGTACAGAGGGGTTTTTTACAGGGAGCTCAGGAATTCAAAAGATTTGCCGGGACCTACATTGCTGAAATGATTGGACGGATATCTGTAACAGTAATTGCAATTGCCTATGTAAGATATTACGACATCAACGGTTATTCAGAAGCTGTAAGCTTAGGTTTTTTAGCTTCATTTATCTTTTCTCTGGTTTACACAGGGAGATTGAAAATAAAGTCCCTTTCAGCTTCCAACGATTTAAGAAAATCCATCTTTTCATTCTTCATTATTATGATGTGCTATGAAGGAACTCAAATTGCTATAAGTTACAGTGATGTTATTCTGGTAAAGCACTATTTTGAAAATCACGAATCAGGCCTATATGCTGCTTTGTCACTCCTTGGAAGAATAGTTTATTTCGGTACATGGGCTCTTGTAATGGTTTTGGTCCCCAAGGTTATCGAGAAAGCGAAGAAGGGATTATCAACTACGCAGAATCTGATTCAGGCATTGACCATCATCATCTCCTTTGGAATGAGTATGGTCATCGGTACAGCCATTTTTCCTGATTTACTGGTCAGTCAGTTATTGGGATCAGAGTATTTACCGATGAGCAGCTTTTTATGGAAGTATGCTCTTGCAACTACTCTTTTTGCAGCAGCAAATGTAATCGCATATTATTACCTGTCACTAGGTAAGTATCTACCTGTTGCTCTGTCAGCATTGGTTGGCACCCTGCAGGTAATCATGATCGTATTTAATCATCAATCAATTATAAATATTATTAACATTCAGATGATACTGATGTCTTTTCTACTTGTAGGAATGATTATTTATCATCTGTCCAATCCAACTCAATATGAAAATCGCAATAGTATCTCCTTATCCTCCCAGTAAGCTTACGCTAAATGAATATGCTCACCATCTGGTAACGCATTTTCAAGAAAAAAGAGAGATAACGGAATTAATAGTCATAACCAATGAGCTTCCTGAAGGTGAGCAATACTCCATTGACGTAGGTAACGTACCTGTAAGATTTGAAGCGGTATGGAATTTTAACAGTTTCAAGAACCCGTTAAGCATCTTGAAAACCATCAAGCTTCACAAGCCTGATGTAGTATTTTACAACATCCATTTTTTAACTTTTGGAGATAACAAAGTTGCCGCAGCACTGGGATTGATGACGCCCATGTTGACCAGGTTGTCTGGATTTGTCTCAGTCGTTTTGTTGCACAACATCATTGAAAGTGTTGATCTGTCATCAGCAGGATTTACCCGCAATGTATTCTTGAAGTGGATATACACGATGTTTGGAACATTTTTAACATTTATGTTGCTAAGAGCCAACCTTGTGGCAGTAACCATATCTAAATATGTGTCCATCCTTGAAAAAAAATACAAAGCAGACAACATAGCATTGGTTCCTCATGGAAGTTTTGAGACTCCTGACGAACCATCCTTTCAACTCCCTGCCGGCCCTAAAAAAATCATGACATTTGGAAAATTCGGGACCTACAAGAAAGTGGAAAGCATGATTGAGGCTGTAGAATTAGTCAGAAATCGTACAGGTGCCGACCTGGAAATAGTTATAGCAGGAACAGATAGTCCCAATGTACAGGGTTACCTGGACGCTGTTCAGGAAAAATATTCAGAAGTACCACAGATCACCTTTACCGGGTATGTAGAAGAAGAGGATGTACCTCGTATTTTTAAAGAAAGTGCCATGGTAGTCTTTCCCTATACCAGCACAACAGGCAGCTCAGGGGTATTGCACCAAGCAGGCAGCTATGGATGTGCGGCAATATTACCCAACATTGGAGATCTAAAAGCCTTGATAGAAGAAGAAGGATATCGTGGAAATTATTTTGAGCCGGACAATGTAGAATCATTGGCTGATGCTATTGAGGAATTGGTACTCAATGATGAAAAAAGAATCCAATTAGGTAAAGCCAATTATGTTGCAGCAGCCTCTTTGCCGATGGCAGACATCACAGACTGGTATATGCTCCACTTCAATCACTTAATAAATGAGAAAGCAGTAAATAAACAAAATTCTACTGTCGCACAGTTGATCAAATCATTGAATCGCAGAGAGACAGTAACAATCAATCCTGCTCAATAAGAATCAGTTATTGTAGTCTGAAATTACTATGCCAGAAGGTTTTAATGAACCGTCGGTCCTGAATAAGCCATAGTATTTCTGAACATGTTTTAACCAGGGCTTCCACCCAAATACCTCAGAAGGCGCTTCTGAAAAGTCATAAAGCGCCCATAGACAATAGGGTGTGTTTTCATTATTGCGAAGAACGATTAATACTTCTGAGATATATTTAGCCTGATCATCTTCGTTCCCACCACCGGGTAAGAAAAGAAAAGAGGAGGATGGCATACCAGTTTCCTGGATCATGATTGTTTTATCAACCAGGCTGTCCTTAAGGGTTCTTATCTGACGATCCAGCAGTGATGGATCCTCATAGAAATGAAAAGATACGAAATCAAGATACTCACTGAGTAAAAGAGCATATTGAGACTTGGACCATCCAATGGTTATCAGCTGCCGGGGAGCATATTCCCTGGCACGCTGAGCCATTAAGGTCAGCCAGCTTATAACGGTTTCTTTGCCATAATTTTCAAAATCTCTGTCCGGTTCATTCTTCAGATCCCATGCAAGGATGTTTTTGCGATTGGAATACCTGGTGAGGATGGTTTCTAATTGACGGTCGGTCGCTGCATATTGTCGCATGGAATATCCTTCCGGAAAATCAAAAAGCGTTATGATCAGTGCCATTCCATATTCTTCTGACAAGTCTATCAATTGATCCATCTTGTTTAATAGAGCATTGGAAACTTTACCTTTCCCGAATATTCCATATGGAACAAAAATCCTTGCCGTATTCAATTTTAAATCGGCCATATTCTTGAAATCCCTCTCAATGGTGTCTAAGTTGAATTCCTCCCAGAATTTTAACCAGGGAGAATGGGCCGGGTAATAATTTATTCCTTTTACCAAAAACAAACTGTCTCCCCGATAGAATTTTCCGTCACTACATTTAAAAAAAGAAGAATCACTTGGTGATGAGGATGAAGCTTTCGTGGACATCGATTGACCGGCAGATTTATGAAAGTGCCTGATCCTCCAATTACCATCTTCCAACACCATAACTACACTGAAATCAGCAATCTCAATACCATCGGCAATGATTCGACCTGTACCTTTATCCCGTATCTTCTTTCGTATTTCTACATCTTTGTCAGTAAATGAAATCAACTTTCTATCTAAAGAAAACAAATTCACTTCCAGATGGTGACAAAGATCTATGCGATTTATTTCCCACTTCTCCTGATTGGTCATAGATCGTTGTAAGGTCTCCTTAAGTCCTTTTGAGAAATAGTCTTGAGCGGCAATTACATTCCTCTTTTCTATACTGGTATTAAATACATACCATGCCTGGACGTAAGCTCGTTCGATCGTTTTCTGCATTGCAGCGTCAAGCCTTTCATAGGTATTGCTCCATTCAACTTTGGGAGAGTGCTCTTCAATTGCACCTGAGGTCAGCGTTTCAATATATTGGTCTGCTCCGGAATTAAAATAGGCTATGATCTTACTCAATCCGCTTATAGTAAATGACATCAATATTACAATGACTGTATACATCAATATTCTTCGATATGTCTTCTTTTTGATTGCCGTCATTTCCACTGAATATTCAAAAGTTGAAAATGGTCACCAACATAAATATTAATGCGGTATGCACCCGGTGAATAAAGGATATCTGATAATGATAAATGATAACTTCCGTTCTCCAACATTCCATATTTCCATACATCATATTGATCTCCCTGAATATGGAATGCCACCCTATATCCATCCGGCAGGAACTGGTTCAATGATCCCTTCAATGGGCCTACATGAATGGCCTTGATATCTTCAATATATTTAGCTGTGATCCCTTGAATGAATGGTTCAAAAATTACTTTTACCAGGTTGCTTCTGGCAATATTGGCGATCTGTCCCTGAATTTCTAATTCCATTGGACGGTCAGGATGTTCAAAAAATAGTCGAGCAATACCACCGATCGTTGGAGCTTGATACAGTGCTACCATCTTATCATTGCTCATGAGGAAGAAGTTTACAATGGTTCCATCTGTGATGATATTATTAGAGGAATCTTCAATAACAGTGGTAGATACCACACTTACCGTTCTACCATCGGCATAAGGTGTTGAAAGCACGATTTTGATCTTAAAATCCATTGGGGCAGAAGGTTTTATATAAATATGCTCCTCCAGGGAATTGGATTGATCGACCGATGCTCCAAGGTACCATTTTCCGGTTTTGTCACCACTCAGATATCTTTTCGAGGCTGTTAAGTGTTTTAATTGAATGATTTCATTGATGTTTTCATCAGCAGTGCTTAATCCAAAATCAAGCTCATAGGTATCAGCAACATTGCCAAAGGTATCCAAAGGTATGGCTACCATCATACCTTCTTCCTGACCGCCTGCAATAATGGTTTTAGGTCCTACATATGTTTCGAGAATACCCATTGGCTTACCAGCCTTGATGACCAGTGATCCTGAACAACAGGATTGTCCCATATAATTCAATTGATAGGTTACTACCCCACTGTGGATAAGATCCTGTCCTTTTATTTGAAGATCACCTGATCCATTTATTAAATAGACAGGATAGATGCGGTCACCGAATGTTCCGGACCACATTAGATGAACAGTATCATTGATTTCGGGACCACATGTTACCTTAATATTTATACCATCACCCACAGAGGGGAAAGGATTATCCAGAAGAACTTCACAGAAATTAAATTGAATGGACTTTGGTTCATCAATACCAGGGGCTTGGCACGATGACAGTGAGAGAATTAATATTGATATGTACGATAACAATTTCATCTGCTAATCTTCATAGGCTATTGAGGTAAAACTTTCTACATTGAACCTCACTGAATAATTTAAACCATCCACTGAGATTTTAAATTTAGGAGTGGCAAGTTGTATTAATGAATTGATGCCAGGGGTAATCCTATTAGTAAGGCCGTTAACAATGATATCACCTTCTTCCGCAATATCAATAATACTGACATCATCTATATCGGATAAAGACAACTTCCAGGAAAGTTTTCTTTGTGGTTTTACACCAAATGGTAGGTAATTAATGTCAATCCATTTTAGAGTATCCCCTTCATACTGGCTCGTCATAACTTTAGGGATCACGACTTCTTCCGTACCGTGATTGAATAAATTAACAATGACCTGATCGGAATTGGTGACATTAGAAAACTCCAATGCGGTATTCTGATATATATTTTCATCGGTAACGACTGAACGTATGAATAGCACAAAAGAAGATGGAATCCTTTCTTCGAAATCATTCGTATTCAGACTGCTGGTTCTCTCTTCCTGTAAATTGATTAGAAAGGAGGTGGATTCTTTGGGCATCAAACGGCAATTGATATAATCACGTGCATTGAACGATAACAATTCTTCCTGGAACTGATCATAAATGACAGCTGAAACAGTAACGTGTGCAGGATCATTGTCCACATTGATCAGCTCACCGATTACAAAATATTGACTGTCTCTCTGGATCATTTGGGATTGAATCACACATACTTCCGGGCGATCCACAATGTCTCTTTGAAGGGTATAATTAACCAATGCTTTTCTTCTCCCCTGGCTGTAAAAGTCAATGCTTGTTTGATTTACCAGGACATCAGCAGGTTCAGTTGGATCGTTACTGGAAGGCTGTATATACCATCGATTATCTTTTTTCAGAACAGTATAATTTTCAATTGTTTTATACTCTTCCAATGAAGTTATCCAATTGGCTGTAGCCGATACCAATACACTATCATTTCCTATGGGCCTTTCTTCAAGGGATAAGGAATCAAGCTTGGCATAAGAAGACAGCATCCCACCTTTTATGGATTGCTGAAGTAAAAACTGTTCCAGGGAAGGGCGGGTGTCCGGATCTAAATATTCGTATGCTTTATTGAAATTCTTAAAATCTATTTCATGGTAAAAGGCTTGCAGGAGATTATCTGGATTGTGATAATCACTTGTTTCAATGGTTTGATATATATTAATGCCAATGATAAATACAATCAGACCCAATATCCAGGTTGCCTGAATCGGCCAGAGAATGCTATGTACTCCTTTTAGGTGTTTAACAGGAATATCAATTGCAAGATTTTCCTGATTGGTTTTGAATGCTTTCAACCATATAAGATAGGAGATCAGCAAGAGGAAAAATGAAATTGGAAGGATTCCCCACATCAAGCGTTGGGTTTTCGGAATTTCTTTTTTGGGAAGGATAGCAGGCAAAGGCGGGACATCGGGTTTTTCCCAGACAACAATATCATTTTCCAGGGATTGTAGTTTTCTCCATCCGCTGTAATGCAACAATGGATCATAAAACTGGTCATTGGAAAATATAAATTTTAAGTTGTACCGTTCAGGGACAGTCAGGAATTGTCTTAGTGCACTGATGCCATCCTCTCCACGGTACTTGGCATTTTCAAGCCTCTCAACTGCTCTGGATGTCATTTCAGGAAGCCGTCGTACAGAATGGTAATTTCCATCGACACTGAGGGCATCCGTATTGGCAGCAAGCCATGCCATCTGATCTCCAAATCCAAGTGTGAGATACCTCCACCGGTCGTGGTAGTCCTTTTCAAGAAACTTGGTAATGGGTTCAATATCGATGCGTTCAGGTTGGAGCGTCCTGAAAAAACTGATGTTTACAACCAGAACAAAGGAAACTACGATACCCCCAAGGATAAGAAATCTGAAAGCCCTGTAAGTCCATGACCCTGCCCGGGTAGTGAGTAATTCTTTAAACCTCCCCTGAAACAATTCAATAATAAATAGACCCCAGAATGGTAGACCAATCAATGTACCCCAGTAAGTAAAGCGATCAAGCGTGAGGATCTCAAAGGCCGTGTCACCCAGCATCATTCGTGGGATGGGAGTAGTTCCCCCAGTTCCTAATACAAACAATAATGACACCGAAAGAAACAGAAAAATGTACCGCTTACGGAAAAGCCTGGTAAAAAGAAAAGGAAGAAATAACAACATCATACCCCATGGTATCAGAAAAAACACCAATCCAGAAGACGTAACGTCGATGAATGAATCCCTGGAACCATGAGGGATCGGCACCTGGGTTATAGGATCAGATTTGGACCAATACCAATAAGGAAAAATAACTGTAATTGTAATGGCAATAACAGTCATTCCAAAAGCCATTAACCTGGGTATCAGACGCCATGCTTCTTGAAAGAAATATCTGAATGTAACCTCTTCATCACCTAATTTTTCCTGTACCCGATCAAATACAGCAACACCTAAAACCGGCATGACAAAAAACACCATCCCAAAAATGGTGGTAACATGATGAGCTGTAGAAATAACTGCAAAAAAAAGCAATGAAAGGACCAGCCTTGATCGGCTGTCATTTCTCAACCATCGGTATATTTCAGGACAAGCATTCAGCAGCAGTGCGGATCCGGTAAGGCTCGGCATCTGACCGAATATGTGTAAAGCCTCAGCTATGGAAGTTGAAAATACAGCCATTAAAGCAGCCATTAAAGCAGCTTTCTGCCCTACCCAGATCAATGAAAAATGATATACCCCTCGTATAATTAAAAATACCACCAGGCAAGACCACAGGATAATTCCAAGCTCTAATCCAACTATTTTAGAAATTAAGGCTACACAGTGATGCACCAGGGGTGGATAACTCGTAACCGTAAAACCAGTATACCACCGGTAATCCCATGTATCGAACCAGCTCTTTTCATAGTGGTCAGCGAAGAAAATATGTACAAAGATATCATAGGTGTCATCGTATGTAAAGAACATTAACGAAGTATGGATAACCACCCCAAGTAAGATGACCAGGTAGTAATACTTTTTATGGTTTGTGTTCAATGACATCTACTGTTAAAAATCTATCTCGGGGAAAGATACAATCCTAAACCCATTTTCTGAAAACTGGGGAATATCTACCATTCTCAAGGTAGAATTTACCGCTCATCGAGTAATCTCTAAGTGCCTGATTCTTAGGCTCATATTTGAGGTATAATTCAAACAAATAAAACTAAAATAGAATGAAATCTGGAATAATTATACCCTGTTACAATGAAGCCAATCGATTACAATTTCAAGAATTCGATCAATTCCTTAAAGACGACCGAGATACGGTTTTGTGTTTTGTGAATGACGGCAGCAAAGATGCAACCCTTGAATTGTTGAATCAATTCCAACAAAGTCACCTTGAAAGAGTACATGTATACGATATGCCACAAAACCAGGGGAAAGCGGAAGCTGTGCGTGCAGGTATCAACTACATGCTAGAATTAGGTACTTGTGATAATCTGGGATTTATGGATGCCGATCTCTCAACCAGCTTCGAGGAATACCTGGGATTGGTCGATAACCTTAAGTGTGAATCCAGGAATTTACAGCTGGTTTTTGGCTCCAGGAAAGGGGAAGCTTCATCAAATACTGAAAGAGGTTTTTTTAGAAAATTGATGTCAACCATAATCGGTAGTATGATCAGGATCCTTTTACAGCTTCCAATCAATGATACTCAATGTGGTGCCAAGGTATTTTCACTGGATGCTGCCAGATATTGCTTTAGCAGACCATTTGTATCGAGGTGGTTATTCGATGTAGAAATATTTATAAGGATGAGAACACGACATTCCAGAAAACAAGTGATGCAAATTCTGGCAGAAATTCCATTAAAAAAGTGGGTAGCGGTAGGAGATAGCAAGATCACCATGAGTGAATCGGTTAAGATCCCGGCACAACTTTTAAAAATTGCTGGCACCTATTATCTCAAGCCACAATTTGCTGAAGGAGTGAGAGCGGCTTCCATATTGTTCTTAAGTCTCATGCCATTTCTCAGATCATAGTACCTGGTAAACCAGGCAAATATATCGTGCTTAATAAAAATTAATTCTCATATTCAAGGCAAGCATGGATACCTTGCCATTAAGGAGGTTGTTGTAAGTAACAGCTTCCTTTTTTTTGTCCATTAGGAATGGACAAGATCAAGGACTTGCTTTTCCTTTATTGTTAAAATCAATAGCCTTTAATCAACATTCATTGTTATGATCAGGGTCCGTATCACTCAATGCCAAGAATTTCTTTTAATTTACTGTTGGCTTTATGGATGATTCCTTCTGACTCCAGAGCTACCAGATCTTCTATAAAATAAGTCTTCAATGCATCCCCTTGATATTGATCATTAAGAAATTTCTCATATACTTTCATGGCTTGTTTGGTTTTACCCTGGTAAGCAAGTGCCAGCGCAAGATAGCTGTTGATCCAGGTTTCTTCAGGGTCATAATGTAATCCTCTTAATGCTGATTTTTCGGCTATGGAAAATTGCTGATTATAAATCTGATATATGGACATGTTTCCATAGCTCTCGGATAATTTGAGATTTAATCTGTTATTATCAGGGAAGGTCTTTTTTATTGACTGTAAGGTATCTATGATCTGTTTATAAAGAGAGACAATAACATTCAGATCTGACTCCATTTCGATACGATTTTCAATAGGTATAAGTTTGTCAATCTCTGTCTGAACCATTAGGTCTTCTAAGGTTACATCTACAAAATATCCTTTGAATTGATTTGCATCTCCACTATATCGTTTTACCCAGGGTAAGTTGTCATCATATGGCTCTAGGATGGATTCAACTTTTTGCAGGATTTCCAGAGCTTGATCGATTTGAGTCATATCGTAGTTTGTATATAAAATCCGCTTTTTCAGAAAAGCGATATTTAAAAGTACATGACATAAAGGAGGGTCAAATCTTTGAGGATCTTCTTCAGCCAACCTTTTTCTGATGGATAAAGACTCAGCATAGGCTTGTTCTGAATCATTGAATTGTTCCAGGGTTGAGTATAAACCTCCAAGGTTAAGTAATGTCTTAGCCATGGCTGGCTCATATCTTCTTGGATTTTCAGTAATTAATCTTTTATAGGTGTTGATGGTTTTTTTATAACCCTCCTCTGACCTTTTGTACTCACCCCAGTAGTAACACATCACGGAGGAGGACATTTGTGCTGATGCCAATTGTGGTTCATATTGAAATGGATTGTCCTCAGCCAATCTTTCCAGGATGGAAATGGCTTCTGCAAATGAACCATCTGCTTTTTCAAAAGCTTCGCTCCTTGCCATCATTATAGCCGAAGCAAGATGAGTTGAGGCTATCTTTTCCTGAACAAAGTTGTTTTCATTTTCTTCTAAGCCCTTAAAAATTTCTAAAGCCTCGGTTAATGATTGATTGGCTTTCTCAAAGTCCTTCATCCTGGAATAAAGGTCTCCCATAGACACGAGAACATCGGCTAATCCCGGATTGTGCTTGGCCGGATCTATGGTCGCCAATTTCCTGAACAAGCCAATGGACTGCAAATAGTATGCTTCCCCATTGGCATCATTATTCAGTTCAATATGCATGCGCCCAAGTGCAAGCCCTATATCTGCAAGAAGTTGTCCATAATATCCCTCATTTTCTCCAAATAGGATCTCCGCTATTCTATATGCCTCCATATATGCCTCCTCCGCTTCTGGGTAATTGTTATTGTACGAAAACTGATGACCCAGTTTTAAAAGAATACCCGCTTCCAGGGGGGTTGAAGTTGTGTTCTGAAGAGCCTGGTGATAGTACCTGATGGCTTCTTCTTGCCTATTGAGGTCATCGTAAAAATCACCGATTTCAATAAGATTTTTAACATTAGTACTATCTGCTTCATAAGCCCTCAGGTAGTTTTCAAGAGCCTTATCATATTGCCGATCGGAACTGCAAAACCTTGCTTTGATCATGAAATTCTCAATGCTTTGGGACAATGCATTTTGAGATGCTTTTAATTTTTGCTTAAGTTTTAATTGTTCTTCTTTGGCTTCTTTGTAGTTTTTATCCAGGATTTCATCACTGAGCACCAATAAAGCACCTTTAATATTTCCGTTATTGAATTCATCATAAGCATCCCTGGCAATAGATGATGCCTGGTCCAGATCGACAGTAGCCAATTGTTTAGCCAGTTCTTCAGCCCGATTTAAAAGAGTTTCTTTTTCCTTTTGTAATGCTTCGATCTGTTGTCTAAGAGCTTGCCTGCTTTTATCATCTTCATCCAGGGCATCCAATCGAGAATGAATGTTGCTTAATTGCTTGTCGTAATTGTTGTTGGTTTTCTCAACGATGATGTCATAATAGGCAAGTGCTTGCTTATTTCTCTCTCCTTGCCTGGCCATTACTACAAGGATCAGATCATCCGGATCCTGCCTGATGACACAATGCTCCAGTTCCTTTTCATTGATCAATTCATAACCATCTTTTTGGATAAACACACTGACAGGTGATCCTGGTTTCTTACCCTGGAATGCCATCTCAAACATCCCATTGTCATTGGTAAAGATGGACCCAGCTCCAAAAGCACTTAATTTTACTCCTGATAAAGGTTGAGAGCCACTGCTCTGAAGCTTCACCACTCCTCTTAAGATATTATTCTGAGTATGAACCGATGGAATCCAAACTGCCATTGCAATAATGACCAGGAATTTTTTCATTACTTAACTTCTTTTTTTAATCGAAACTCTTTGGAAGAATTGGGGTAGTAATATTCAGAGACCGGTCGATATCCTGCTTTCAGTATTGAAATATCGTACTTATCTTTTATTCGATTATTTTCTATCACAAGACTAAATTTACCCAGGTTGTCTGTCACCGTGGTGAATTCATTGTCAATGATAACCCTGGCATTGTCGAGTAACTCTGATCCATCCATACTTTTTACAATTCCAGTGATTTTACCCAACGATTTATCGGGGACCATGGGAACATAAATAGAATTTTCATTCCACTCATACAGTATTTCAGGGTCGGATTCTTCGAAGCCTTCAGAGCTTACTAAAATATGTAACGGTTGACCGATGAATTTTTCGGGAATTTCAGTAAAAACAGACCTTCCCTGATCCCCTATCACTGTGGTTCTCCTATCTCCATCAAAATCAATCACCACTTCACCTTCATTTTCAAGAATGATGTCCTGCGGGCCTTCGGGACCATGCACATATACGGTCAACTGGGTAGAGGAAGAAACAGAAGCAGAGCTAAAGAAATTATCTTTGATGATATTTATGGTTGCAGTAAGACTTCCGATGATACCAATGATGACGGCTGCAGAAGTAATGTAAGTCCAGGTTTTTTTCTTTTTTGAAACCTCTACCTGGTTGGTTCCGCCTCCACTAGGTCCAGTGATTGTAATTTTTCTGTGACCTTCTTCCTGATCCAGAGATTCAATTTTTTCTGATGAAGTCGAATCTTGTTCTTTATATGGCTTTACTTTTTCTGAAATCTGATCTGGGCTGGGTATTTTCAACCCTTTATTAGAAACGGCAAATATTTCCATAGGATGATCGACATTCTTCATTTCGTAAAATCCCATAGACTTCCATTGTATGTCTTTTTGGTTGTAAAGCTCTTTCTGGACGATATCCGAAATTAGAATGCTTCCGGCAATCGCAAGGGATTCGATTCTTGATGCAACATTTACAGCATCACCGATAACTTCTTCTTGTGTAGTGATGATATCTCCGATATGGATACCGACTCTCAGAGGAACAACCGGCTTCCTTGAGAACTCTCGTTGCATTTCTATCCCACATTTAGTGGCAGCCACTACACTATCAAAAGTGCTTAAAGTACCATCACCGTAATATTGGAGAATGGTGCCACCATGTTTTATCGTTAATGAATTAAACACCTCCCGGTGTCTTTCTCTCATAGCTACCCCTTTCTTTTCATCATGTTGCATCAGAGCAGTATACCCTTGAATATCGGTAAACATGATGGCTGCTAGTTTTCGATTGGGAGTGCTATTCATCTTAAGGTTAAGATCATTAATAATGATGCTTTAAAATAGGAATTCTTTTTTTACTCTACAGGTGATTTTACATCTTAACATATAGGAATACCAATGAAGTATAATTGATTAAGAATCTACCCTGGATAATCAATAGTTGATTAACTTAGACAAATCATATATTATGAGAGGATATCAGAGTGATTTTTTAAGTGATTCACACCAGGTTCCATTGCCAGATGACATCATCAAGAAGGGTGTTGTCCTTGAATACCTTCATTACAGTGTGGTGATGGACCTTGAGAGGGGATTCCCATTGCTTACGGCAACCAATATTGATGGATCTAGGTTTTTATCTATTCCCAGAAATGAGCTGTTCTCTGGAGGTGGTGATAAATGGAAGAAGGATGATCGCATTGAAAGAGATCATCAGTGGGGAATGGAATTGTATCGTGCGCCCAAGAGTGATTTTGACAGGGGACATATGACCAAGCGGGAGGATGTACAGTGGGGAGTAACACTTGAAGAAGCAGCAGAAGCAGCAAGGTCAACTTTTTATTTTACTAATGCTGTGCCTCAACATCCTCGAGTCAATCAATCTGTATGGAGAAGTATTGAGGATTATGTATTAAAATCAGAATCTGTAAAAGGAGCTTTGAAGGTCAGCGTTTTTACCGGTCCTGTGATGAATGAAAATGATCCTGATTTTGTCACTGAAATTTCCGGAAAAAAAGTCCAGCTTCCATTGCTGTTCTGGAAGATTATATACTACATCAATGAAGATGAAGTATTAAGTAGGGTAGCATTTTTGGTTGGACAAAAATACTTGCTGGAAAAAGAAGGTATGATACGGAGACGTTACCAACCCAAGGTGAAAAGATTGCGGTTTATGAATTTCAAGAAGGCAGATACTTTTCAGGTTGAGGTACCCGCTGTTGAGGAATTGACAGAAATATCATTTGTAAAAGCACATGATCCGATGACATCTGAAAAACCGATTAAGTTAGTAACAGAGCAAGTCAATGTAAGAGGAGGCAATGCTGAAATTAGAAAGGGAATACTCATCAAAGGACTGAAATTATAGAAATGGAGAAACAACAGATTTTATCACTCATTGCCAGCGGAGAAATGGCAGATGCCTTAGATCAGCTCCTTTCAGTGGCTCAAACCCAAAGCCATTCATTGAAAGATGACTTACTCTTGTTGTCTGGTCAATATGCATCGTTGAATAAGGATCGCAATCGTGGATTTATTACGAGGGATGAATATCAGCCCATTTTTCAACAGATTCAACACACTGCTATTTCAATGTGTAATGAGTTATTCGAAGTGGATAAAAAAAAGCGAACCATTTTGTTCCTGGGAGCCAGCCCGCGGGATCTTGATGTGTTGAGAACCAGTGAGGAAAGCCAGAAGATCAAAGATGGTTTGGGTTCAGCAACATACAGGGATTTATTCGAATTTGAAATGGAACCTGCCGTTCAGATCCCTACCATTACCAAGTCATTTATAAAGTTAAAACCCAATGTTGTTCACTTCTCCGGACACGGTGTCGGTGTAGAAGGTATTTCTGTTGAAAATGCGGTGGGTGAAGAAGTAGTGTTTCCTACATCAGGCCTGGAAAGATTATTCAGAATGGGTGAAGATTATATTGAGTGTGTCGTCTTCAATGCTTGTTATGCCAGTGCCCAGGCAGAAGTGATAAGCAGGCTTGGAATATACGTCGTAGGTATGAATGAGGCCATTGAAGATGATGCTTCCATTCAATTTGCCATTGGGTTTTATCAGGGTTTGGGTGAAGGCTCAAGCTATGAAGAAGCATTTGATATTGGGATGATACATGTGTCTCCTTACCTGGATAGTGCAGAAGTCCCGGAGCTTTGGTTGGATGGGAAAGTGATTAAACAGTAATCATCCTACCGGTTTCAGGTCAAATTTCACTATCTGAGCATTGTGCGTGAATTTAACTGTTTTTGTCATTCCTGGTAATCCTTTATAGACCACTCTGATTTGGAAAGACTGATTTACCTTACCTGTCAAGTTTATAGAAAGTCTACCGTCTTTCTGAATGGTGCCAATTTTTTTACCATCTAAATATACTTGAGCACCTATCGCCCAACCCTGATTGAATGGTCTGGTTGCTTCAACATATAAGTTTTGTTGCATTACCGCCATCACCCTGGTGTCCAGGACATGACCTATAATGGACGGATTGGTGGTAAGTTCAATCCTGTAGATTGTTGTAATAGGAACTGTTGCGTTCTGAAATCCGCTTTTACTGACTTGAACATTTTCAGGGAATTTAAATCCATCGGGCACACTGAAAGCAAAATCTCCTTCTCTATTTGAGGTCTGACTTCTTAAGCCTTTTACATTGATTGTTGCTCCAGCGATGGGTTTGTTGTTGCTGACGATCTTTCCATTCAGATTCAAGGGGGTCAATTCAATGTTGTTGTATCCAATTCTTGAAAGGTTTAATGATATAGACTTAGAGTGAAACCCATTTTTTGAGAACTTAACAGTAACGGAGGATTCATTTACTCCAACTGTGAAATCATGGGTATATTCTCCTTTCATGCCGGTTCTGCCTACCAGATTATTATTGATGTGAATTCCTGTACCTTGAAGAGCTTGGTTATTCAGAGCATTGAAAACCCTTCCTCTTATTTGATAATTGGCTACATCTTTTTTAAGGGTGTGAGTTACAGACAACTTATTTTCCTGGATCAATCCTCTTACAGATTGGTATCCTTCGGCTGAAATTGAATAGCTTCTACCTTCCAGGTTTTCGCAAGGAACAGAAGCAGTGTTAAAATAACCGTTTCGATTGGTTGTTATAAACGGTTGTCCGGTTACATCGATGGTTGCATTGTATATGGCGTTACCTGCCTGATCATAGACATTCCCACTGAATGTACACATGGAAATTTCCGGTTCTAAGGTAATGGTAGATTGATTATCTCGAATTTTGGAACTGTACGTTTCATATCCATCTGCATACACATAAAATGTTCTTCCTAAAAAATCATCACAAGGAATATTGTTTATTTTAAATACTCCATTATAATTGGAGGATTCATTCTTAATACCATAAACACTTACTATTGCACCATTAATATTGACCCCTTTGTCATTCTTTATGGTACCCCTGAAAGTGCATAATTCTGGCTCTGTGGGTTTTTCTGGAACCATTTTGTACATCATTTCCATATGACTGATCTCAGAATTATATAGTTCATATCCATTGGCGACAATGGTGAAACTCCTTCCTTCAAGTTCAGCACAAGTTAATCTTGCTGTATTAAACCTTCCTTCTCTATCCGTACGCAACCTCGGTAATCCATCGATAGTAACTGTTGCTGAAAATAAAGGCTCTCCATTTTCATCCACAACCTCTCCTCTGAAAATACACATCTGTACTTCTGGGGGCTTCTCCTCAAGGGTTATAACCATTCTATCATTTGTTATCTGTGATCGATATGGTAGAAAGCCATCTTTAATGACAGTAAAAACTTGCCCATTTAATTCTTCACAAGGGACATTGTTAAGTTCTGCCATACCAAGGTAATTGGTGGAGTTTTGCACTTGTCCCTGGATGTTGATCACTGCACTTGCTACATTCTTACCAGCTTCACTCTTAATCTGGAATACATAATCGCATTTTTCAACACCTGGTCCAGGTTGTGGATCAGGTGTCACCGGATCAATTACTCCCAGATTTTGATCTTTGATTTTTATTAATTCCTGTACCATTCTCTGAGCAGACATGAACTGATCATTAGGAATATTTCCTCGCAATAGGTCTAGATCTTCTATGGCAACATCAATGAAATCACCATATCGGTTTTGCCATCCTGAAGTAGTGACCAGGTTGTAAACAGAAGCCAACCTTTTAAGCCTGACATTGTGATTTTCTGGCTTCTTTTTCAGATAGGTGGAATAGTCCTTATATGCCGGTTCATATTTTTTCTGGTCGTCCCTGACTTTACCCCTCATGGCAAATACTTTGATACCCCCTTTAAGTCCATCTATTAACCTAGTAAGTAGATTTTCTGCTTGTAACAGTTCTCCTCTTTTAAATTCAATAAGTGCCAGAATTGTGATGTAATCAATTTCTACCCCAGGATTTACATTTTTGATCATCTCAGTTAGCTCAACAGGAGTCATGGGACAATCTGGACATTCTAAACAGATTAGTGAATACATCATGGCTTTGAATTCTGATTCTTTGACAAATTTTTCCGGATCCCTGACCATTGAGAATAATGTATCATGAACCTCATTCACCAAATCTGATAACAGTGTATCTTTTTTATAGTATTGAACTAATATTTCAGTTCCAGAATCGACTTTACCTGCTTTTCCATGTATGGCGAAAGTAGCCCTACATTGATCTACTTTATCTCTTACTTCATCAATTGATGCATTTTCAATAACTGGATCAATTTCTGCATCAACATAAGAATAAAACTCTTCATTTGATTGCAATTCATTAAGAATGAATTTGGCAACATTTCCTGGAGCATCGTCTCGTATAAAATCAAAAACCAGCAGATTACAATCGCTGTTTCCAAATGAAGGACATTCTTTACTTTTATCAAACCACTGTTGGATCAAAATTCCCAGAACGGTGATTATTAATGCAGTTATAATTCCTTTAATCCAAATAAGAAACTTCCGATCCCTGGTCTCCTTCAATTCCACAATCTCATTATTGATATCCAGCACAGCGGATCTTATCTTACTCCGTTCCCGGTCAAAGGTTGCATAGTCTAATACCCCGCTCTTGGAGTCTTGTTCAATCTGAATGAATTTGGATTCCAGCTCATTTAGGGTGTTGAATGTCTGTTGATGGTCCGCCTTGTCTTTGGTGAAGCGTTGGAGTTTGCGTATGGCGGCTAATATACGTCCTCGTTTGATCAGAGACTCCACACGGCTCTTAATTGAGAATCTCATGGGTAAGGGTTTAAGGATTATAATATACTGATTTTCAGTATAAAAATCCAGTTTTAATATATTATGGCCTTTCAATTCAGTGCCTGGAAGAATGGGTTCACTACCAGTTGTTGATATAATCTACCACTTATCATCGCTAGTGACCCTGATAATAAATTGTAGGGCCTTTATAAAATTATTTCAGAACACACTTCTTTAAGTGTAATTATTCATTGATTAAAATGAATTTCCTGGTTGCCCATTGATCATTCATTTGGATATGGATAAAATATATTCCTCCTGGAAGATGGCTCAGGTTGATATTAAATGAATGATCTATTGAAGCAAATGGCTTTGATCTTTTATGCATCAATTTCGTGCCTATTGCATTGGTAATGGACCATTGTTGTATTCTTTGATTCTGGTCAATATCTATATTCAGTGAACCATAACATGGATTGGGAAATATGTTGATGGCGTTATCCGGAATGAATTGATCTTCGGTGCTGGTTGATATAAAAGTTTCAGCATCCCAGGACGACGGAGCTTCTTCTAAATTTCCCACGAAATCATGTGCAATACTATAAAACTGATAAGAAGTATTTTCTTCACCATAAAATGTCGCTAGTGTATCAGTTGTATGGTACAACCATAATTGAAAAGTATCCTGATCTATCGAAAAATATATATCATAATAATCGATTCCAGAATCATCATCATGCCCTCCCCAACTCACATCAAATTGTGTGGTATTAACCTTGTCTGTTAATGGATTCACTGAGCTCTCTGGAGCTATCTGATCAAGGGTCATTTTGTATTCATTGGTGATCAAGGGTTGGTTAGCATCGAAGATGATACTAGCATCATTTTCTATTTCATCTCCATGGATCAAGTCTTCGTAGACATTTACACTAAACGATATCATCCCTTCACCTTCAGGAGAGATTTTATTGGGTGGAAGGAAACCGATGTCAGGGTCTTCAATGTCTGTGAGTGTCTCCGGATCAAGGCTTCTAATCTCCCAATAAATTTTACCTGTAATTATATCAAGTTTCCCATAGACTCTTGCTACAACCTCATGTTCAGCTAAAAAATAATCACCGAAAAACTCCTTTAATCCCGGCTCTGGATACCATGTACTATCAGCTATGGTAAATCGTCCAAAAGAGAAAGTATTAAGATCATATTTTGAAAGATCTAATTGGTCCGTTATTTTGAGAACATGAACAGGGGCTGTTGCAAAGTCTTTATTTTCATAGTAAACCTGGAATGGAATATTTCCAGCTTCCCGGAAATAATTCTGTTCTCGAAATCCTATAGGTCCTACTTTTTCATTAGGATCTAAATTAAAGGTTGCCTTGATTCTCTTTCCTGATAGGTTCTTAGCTTCACATTCTTTATTACATTCTGATTGGTCATTTTCACTATGGTCCAAATTCAATCTTGCAATACTTGAATTATTTGTCCGATTTTCCAAATTGGCAATGTGATAAAGCGTTACGTATAGGTAGGCAGTAAGTTTAGCTAATGCCTCTCTCTCTTCCTTATTACCTATACTTCCACACTCTTTATGAACTGTTGAAAATACTTTTATGATATTTCTTGGATTGATGCTATAAGGTTTATTTGAATCTCTGTTCTCATCAACAATGGATGAAATTTCTGCAACAAAATAGGATTGAAGATATCCTATGGCACATTCAAATGGAGTTATTTCATATATCATTTCAGCTGCTTTTGTAGCAACGTTTGCAATGCACTCAGTTTTTATTAGGTTTAGTGGAGAACTAAACATCGGTTTTTCGGCCCAGGTTATAATTTCCAGATCCTTGTCAGTTTTGATTTTTATAGGGAATGATATGTTATTTCCATGTGGAATTATTGGGAAAATAAATGAATATACACGTGCATTAAACGGCAATCCATCAGTAGTATCAAGGGTAATATATGGAACTTCTCCATTTCCAAATTGCTCTTCAAAATCATGTGCAAAGAGTAATGAATCTGTAAATTCAACATTCAGACTATCTGTCGCCTCAATCAATATCCAACCGGGCACAAATAATGCGTCAACATTTCCATAGTTCCCTAATTCAATACTATATCTTGAAGGTGTATTGAAAAGAATTCTGTCTCGACCTATCACTCGAATCCAGGGATCTGCAACTATACCTTCAACTACCTCAAATCCATCCTCGATTGTAAAAGAAGGCCCGCCTTCTTTGTCAACCACAACATCGTAAATTCCAAGGTTTACGCCACTTAAATCAATCATTCCTGAGATATTATTCCTTCCGGTTTTAGCTGTTCTTTCTGTTGAACTGACAATGCCTCCATTGTCTGTTAATTTGATTGTGAAAAATGAATCTAATCCTCCACCATAAGCAGTAATGAATATTTCTCCAATGTCGCCTCCAAATGTTGGGGTTATACCTGACAACCCATAGATGATAATTGTTTGACACATACTGTCCATCCCCGCCTCATTATTTGCAGTAAGGCACACATCATAAACACCCGGCTCTGGATATTCATAAAGTGGATTTACTTCATCACGCTGGTTTCCATCACCGAATTCCCATAGATATTCACTGCCATGGAGTGATGTGTTCTCGAATAATACTGAATTATTAACCTGGGTAAAACTGAAACCCGCCTCAGGTTTAGGAAGAAAAGTCGGGTGAATAAGATATTCCAGGTCCTGATTTGGGGATGCTACCTGGATGAAATATCTGCCAGGATTCAAGAACTTTTTTATCCGCTCCGTAAATATATCGTAAAACACCCGTTTCTGACTGATGACCGGATTACCTTCCTGCCCCGGATCTCTCAGATAGACCCAGAAAATACCGTCATTATGCTCTTTAAAAATGTCCAGGGTCAACAACCCTTCTTCCACCA
The DNA here is from genome assembly GCA_013002995.1 of Saprospiraceae bacterium. GTDB lineage: Bacteria > Bacteroidota > Bacteroidia > Chitinophagales > Saprospiraceae > JABDLO01. The sequence goes on from JABDLO010000449.1 coordinate 35,013, forward strand.
CCTCAAATTCATACCAATCAGCCAGATCATAGCCGGTCCCGGCCTCGTAATAATATAAATTACCGGTTATTGAATCTGATAATGATATCATAGTGGCATTCAAGGTATCATTATTAGGTTCTACATCTTCAGGCCAATAAGGAGATGAAAAATTGGATATGATTTGATAATTATTGGGAGCAGAGGCATTGGTCACCTGAACATAAAAAGTGCCTTCCAGGAAATGATTTCTCATATAAAGTAGTCCATCTGAATGAAATAGTCTTTTTTGGTTAAGTAAAAAGAGTGGGTCTTTTTCTCCGTCATACAGATAAACTGAAATTTCCGTGCCCTCTATAATCTCTTTTTGAATTTCAAGTTCTAAAAAGCCCACCTGGTCTATAACCAATTGATACCAATCTTTTGTATCTCCTCCTTTTCCAGCCTGATAATATGCTATATTGCCAGTAATGGTATCATTGGGTTCCAAAGTCAAAGCTGTTGCTACCTCATCATTGGGTTCTTCATCTTCTTGCCATTGCGGAAGAGTAAAGGTAGACACAATTTGATAGTTATTGGGTGAACTGGCACCGGTCACCTGGACATAATATGTGCCTTCCAGCAAGTAATTTCTTATGTAAAGTAGCCCTTCGGATTGGAATAATCTTTTTTGGTTGATAACCAAAAAGGGGTCTTTTTCACCATCATATAGGTATACAGTAAATTCTGTTCCTACTAAGAATTCTTTCTGGATTTCAATCTCCAAATATCCAGCCGTGTCAATGACCAATTGATACCAATCTTTTGTATCACGTCCCAGTCCTGCCTTATAGTAACCTATATTTCCAGTTATAGTGTCAGTAGGATGCATGGTTAATGCAGTTTCTACATCATCGTTGGGTTCAGTATCTTCTTCCCACACAGGAGGAGTAAATGTTGTCCTTAATCGATATGTATTAGGGTGAAAAGGTGAACCGATCTGGATATAGTATTTTCCTTCCAGTAAATATTGCATCATGGTATGTAAGGAGTCAGTAAGAAACAGGCGATACTGTTTAATGATAGGAGACCCTTCTTTCTCACCGTCTCTCAGATACATGGTAAATTCTGAATTTAGCAGAACAGATTTTTGAATTTCTAATTCCATTAATCCACTTTCTTTCAGATCAAGCACATACCAATCTTGTGGATCATTGCCGACACCCGCTTCATAATATAAGATGTTTCCGGTAACTTCATCATTGGGAAGAATCTGGATAGCTGTGGATTCATCATTATTGGGTTCGATATCATCGGGCCAATTGTTAACAATTAATCTGAGTGTCAAGGAATAAGGAATTAAGGTGGTAGCGGTCCCAATACGGATGTAATAGGTTCCTTCTAACAGATGATGTTTCAGTGTCAGCAAGGTGTCAGTATTAAACATCCTCAATTGCTGGATGATAGGTTCTCCTGCTATCTCTCCGTCGTGTAGGTACACCCAGAAAATGATGTTGCCTTCCGCTTTTCTGATATCTAACTCAAATAATCCCCCTTCCTCCAGTTCAAATTGATACCAATCATTGGCATCGGTGGTTGATATATCTCCCTGTATAGTCGAATCAAATAGTAGAACATCCGCTTGCTCAGGGGAGTCGTTGGGTTCGTTTTCCTGGGCGTATAATAGTTGAAATAAACAAGTAATAAAGATGAGCGTAAGGACTTTTTTCATGACATAGGTTTACATGTTGACGAAAAAAGTCAAGGAAACAAGAATGGAAGTTACATTATAAAGCTATTGTCAGTCAAATTCATTGATATCAATCAGACATGTTGTTGATATGAGTCAAGCTTGACACAAAAAATTATTGTCCCGCCCTTGGGCAGGTAAGATACTTATTGAATATATGTAAGGCTGGATACTTAGTTAATGCTCATCACACAACCCTACAATCCCATGAAAGACATCATGTAAGGCATAAATGGCTTTTTTGAGATCATCATCAGAGCCTCCACCTTTAACCAATTCACCTAAGATTGAAGAATCGACAAATAGTTTTTCCAGTTTTTCTGATAACAATTTTCCATCTAAAGTTTCAGGTATGGAAGTCATCTTCCAGGTTTTAGA
>JABDLO010000454.1 GCA_013002995.1 Saprospiraceae bacterium
TCTATATATTCTATGGGTATACACATCTCTTTTCCAGGAAGATAAATTTCATTTTCCATGAGCGAGCAGTCTTCTCGTTCTTCTAATCCTTCTGTTGAAATGACAAAGAAGTGCTCGTGTTGTGCGTACACGATATGGTCAGAAATTATAATGAGGGTACTATCACTTTCGCAAATGTACAAGCCCTGGTATACGTCTGGAATTTCAATTACTGCCTCTCCTCCTAAAGGTTGGGGCTTGTCAAAAACTACTGGGGGAGTACAATTTGTTAATAATAATACTGTGAAAATGAAGGCAATACATATCCTGCTATTCATTTTATGTTTTTAATATAATATCGCAGAATGAAAGAGCAACTCAGATGATGATTCTTTTCAGGTCAAATGATTTCTCTCATCTCTTCAAGATATGATCTAAATTTCACCTTACTTTAGATTGTTTAGTTTTAAATAATAAGTTGCTGCTTTAGATGCCATCATTCAAAGCAATAGTATCTTAATATTCATCTTTCAAGCAGTTTCTTGAATGAATCCTCCATATTTCTGGCAGCTTTGTAACCGACTTCAAATGCAAATTTTCTTTTCTTCATATCAAAGATTCCGATATCAGCCAATTCTGGTGGAGAGAGATAAAGGCTACATATTTTGGACTTCTTCCTGGTCTGGGCATTCATCATGACATTGAAAGATCGTTCAACAAGCGAAAAGCTATTGGTTAGGGATTTCTTATCAATATCGGCTACAAAATTGAGATTAACACCGATGATGTGGTCTACTTCCAGCGGTATGTTTTCAACAGGGAAATTATTGACAATCCCTCCATCAGCATACCAGGCATCTTCTATTTCAATAGGAGAGAAGACCATAGGAAAGCACGCCGATGCAAGCACCGGTTTAATTAACTCACCTTTAGAAAATATTCTTTCATTAGATGTAAAAAGATTGGTTGCAGTTACATAAAATTTCCTCTTCAAGGATTCGAAGGAATTATGACCGATTAAATCAACCAATTCTGTCTCATATTTCATGAGGTCTAGAAAACCCGGCTTACCGAAGCTATAGTTTTTAATGGTCAGGATGGTAGTTCTCAGGAAGTATTCCAGGATTTCATCTGCATTCATTCCTGAAGCATACATAACACCAACCAGAGCACCAGAACTCGTGCCTGAAACATGGGTAATATTCAAGCCTATCTCTTCTATGTATTTTATAACACCGATGTGTGCAAGACCCTTCACACCACCTCCAGATAATACTAAAGCAATATTGGACATGTAATACCTATGATTTCAATCATTAAAAATTATGCCGGTCATCATTCTTAACACCTGGTGAACCGTTGTATTTTGAATGTTTTATATCCACATTTCAAAATTATCAAAAATTGGAATGATTCACTCACTAGTCGTGCCTCATTTAACACGAAGTGACAAATTAATATTTCATCTTTAAAGAGAGAACAAATGAAAATATCAAGAGAACTCAAATTAGAAAATATACAACAACAGTTTCAATCTGTATTTCCTCATTTAAAGATTGAGTTTTATTCCCGACCTCATAAGACAGGTGAAGGGTCAGAAGTAAAAACACAAATCAGTAATCTTAAAAAGGTAGGGCAGATCTGTGATTTGGATGAAGTTGAAATTCCATTAAACGGTGAAATGACTGTTAAAGAATTTGAATCCATCATGGAAGAAAATTTTGGCCTTCACGTCCAGGTCTTCAGAAAATCAGCAAATCTGTGGCTTCAAACAGCAGCTACTGACGGATGGACCCTGGATAAACAGGAAGGGAAAGGAGGCCGTTCTGAGAAGTTTGCAGAAAAATAGGAAAACGACTATTGAGGCATATTTTTTAATGCTGCCTCATTCAATATATTGATTTCATTATCAATGATTTCAATAATTCCTTCTGATTTAAAATCTGATATCGTCCTTATAACAGTTTCTTTGGCTGTCCCAGCAAGACTTGCAAGATCTTCTCTCAGTATGGCAAATGAAGGTTGTCCATTTTTATCAGCTAGTGTCAGTAAAGCATTGGCAACTTTTTTCCTTACGGAGCTATAAGCCAAATCCAATAATTGCTTTTCAGTATCAGCAGTTTTACTGGCCAACATCTTAATGAACTGGGCTGCGAAGTTACGATTGTTGAAAAGCAGCAAATTAAAATCCTCTTCAGGTATAAGCCTTATTGTAGAATCTTCAAGTGCGATAACAGTATCTTCATACTTTTCTTTCTTTAATAATGGAATATAACCGAAGAAGTCACCAGGAGAAAAAATATTGATGATCAACTCCTTTCCCCATTCATTAATGTAACATTGTTTTACTTTTCCTTCTGCAACAAAGAACAACCATTTGGGATGTTGACCATGCTCATAAATGATATCCTTCTTGTTGTACTTTCTGTATTCCCTGTTCATTGACAGGTTTTCAAATTCCTTTTGTGCTTTCGCTTCATCAAAGAATTTTTGAAGTCCTGACTCAGTACGGTCAAATGCTCTCTTGATGCGTTCACTCTTCTTTAGTCTTATCTCAATTGCTTCAAGTAATTCAACATCATCAAATGGTTTCGTAATGTAATCATCTGCCCCAAGTCCCATTCCTTTTCTGAAGTCTGTCTTCTCACTCTTTGCCGTAAGAAAAATAAAAGGGATATCACTGGTCTTTGGATTTTTATTCAGAATCTTTAATACACCAAAACCATCCAATTCCGGCATCATTACATCACAAAGGATAAGATCCACATCTGAAGAAAGAGCAATTTCTACTCCTTTCTTGCCATTTGCGGCAGAAAAAACCTCATAATCAGAGAGTTCTAGTATTTCACATAGGTTTTCTCTAACCTCCGGATTGTCTTCAATTACCAGTAATTTTTTCATAGTTGTTTCGATCGGTACGGCAATTTTACGAAAAATGATGACCCTTCTCCAAATATACTGGTAAATCTTATTGAACCACCCAATATATCCACATATCTTTTAACGATGTTCAGTCCAAGACCTGTTCCTTGAATATTGGTAACATTCCCAGCTCTGAAGAAACGCTCAAACATGTGTTTTTGATCTTCTAGAGGGATTCCAATACCCTTGTCTTTAATTTCTATTTCAAGTTCTTCTTCTAAAAATTTAATATTGCATTCAATAAGTCCTGATTCATAAGAATATTTTATTGAATTGGAAACAAGATTGAAAAGGATGTTTTTGATGATTCGTTCATCAGAAATCACAGGTCTCAATGTATTGATAAAATTGACGGTTATAGCTTGACCTGGTTTCATGATTCCTTCAACTTCTTGTTTAATTAATTCAATCAATGATTCCAGATTTACTTTATCGTATTTTACATCAATCTTGCCTTCTTCCAATTTACTGATTGAAAGGAAGTCATTGAGAATGCCTGTGAGGTTGTTTACGGCAGACTTTATTCTCTCAACATGTTTTACTCTTTTCGGTTGATGATTATGTTCTTCATATCTGGATATAAGAGCGGCAGATGAAAGTATGGTTGCAAGTGGAGTTCTAAATTCATGAGAAGCCATAGAAACAAAGCGTGATTTCAACTCACCGAGTTCTTTTTCTTTTTCAAGACTGAGTTTTAGTTCTTCCTCCCTGATCATCAACTTGGCCTCAATTGATTTCCGCTCGTTGATTTCCTCTTCCAATTTGGTATTGGTGTCCAACAGTTTGTTAACAACATTTTCCAATTCATATGTTCTTTTGGAAACTTTGCTTTCCAGTTCCTCATTAAGGCGTAAGATCCTTTCTTCTGCAGCTTTAACGTCTGTCAGATCATGAATGATACCTGTAAAGATGATGCGATCATTTAGAATTACTTCACTTACTGCAAGCCTGAAAGGGAATACACTTCCATCGGCTCTTTCTCCCAGCACTTCTCTTCCTATACCTATAATCCGTGGTATTTTAGTACTCAGATACCTGGACATATATCCATCATGACTTGATTTATATGGTTCTGGCATCAGTACATTGATCTTCTTTCCAACTATGTCAGATTCTGCATAACCAAACATTTGAATAGCTGCCTGGTTAACAGTTTCGATAACACCATGGACGTCAATAGTGATGATTCCATCTATAGCAGTATCAATAATTGCTTGAATCCTTAAGGCAAAATCATTGCTCATTTTTCTTCTTATATCTCCAAAGGCTAATATATGATAAAATGGAAAGCCAGTTGATGAAGGTCAACAGATTAATTGATTCAGATCATAAATACCTTCTCATGTTTCTATGATCTTGTGTAAAAGTATAGTTATGAACTTGTTAGAATCTGTATCAACCATCATGACCAACAACCCTGTAAGGCTATCGCCTTATGATCCATTGGTCAAAGTAAAATCGATTTTTGAAAAAATGAATATCCACCATATTCCTGTAGTAGACGAAGGGAAATTGGTGGGTATAGTGAGTAAAGCTGACTTCCTTTTCTTTAAAAGAGGCTTTAATAATACCAATGTCATACAGAAAATGGAGGAAATCAGACTTAATAATTATGTAGTAAAAGACATTATGACTTCAGGTCTGGCTAAATTGGAGCCGGACGATAAAATAAACGTTGCTTTAGAAATATTTAAGAAAAATATATTTCATGCTATTCCTGTAGTTAAGGATGGTCGGCTTGTGGGAATATTAACCACCCACGATATCATAAACAGGCTCGCGGACGATAAATCTGCTGTGTCTGAGTATAAATTATAATACTTGTAATGGACATAACAATTTATGGCACTGGTACTTCAGGTACAGAACTGATCAAGTCTGTATTGGACACTTTCTTGAACCAGGCCGGGATCGACTTCAATATGAAGGAAGTCAATGATGTGAATGAATTTATGGAGAAGAAGATTCAATCAGTACCTGCTGTAATGGTTGATGACAGTGAGTTGTATGTGCTGAAGCAGAATGGTAAATTTACTGAGTCTTTAAGAAACCTGATTCAGTCCATATTAAAGAAAAAGGATTATGGTACAATGAATAAAATCATTGTACCTACCGATTTTTCAGATACATCTATGAATGCCTTTTCTTTTGCCAATCGATATGCAAAAGACGTCTCTGGTATGATTAAAGTGGTTCATGTATATTACCCCTCATCAGCTGATATTAACGGAAATGTTTTTGTTGATGTGGGGCTAAAGAATGTAAAACAAGCCTTATTAGATGACTTCGTTAAATCTGTAAATCAAGACTGGATTGGAGAAGTTATGTCCACTTCATTGATTGACAAGACCTTTGCCGAAGGGTTTCCAGTTCCATCTATTGTTGAAGTCGCAGAAAAAAATAATGCATCCTGCATCATCATTGGCACTACTGGTGAAGGAGAGACATTCAAGAAAATCTTTGGCTCTGTATCTACAGAATTAGTAAAGAAATCTACTGTTCCCGTTATAGTTGTACCCCCTGAAGCCGTTTACAAGGGTTTTAAAAAAATCCTGTATGCCAGCCAGGATGCAGACTTGGATAAAAGATGTATGGATAGACTTTGTTCATTCAGCCAGATACATGAAGCTGAACTTCACATCGTCCATGTCGCTAAATCAGATGTCGATTCAAGTAATTTTTCCGGCTCTGAAATAGAATCATATTGTGACCAGGTTGAAATTAAAGTTTCACTAGTCGTAAATGATGATGTAGAAGAAGGACTACATCAATACGCAGATGATAAAAACATAGACTTAATCGTGCTTTCAAGTAAGCGACGATCATTTATTGAAAATATATTTCATAGCAGTGTAAGTAAAAGAATGGCCATGCATACGCATATTCCAATTATGGTATTGCATGATAATGGCTAATTCAGTTCATAACACTTAGAACTTTTGGACCATCCCTTTCATCCGGGATGGTTTTTTTATTTTTTCATTTATGCTTTCAAGAATAATGAGCAAAGGGTCTTTACATTTGTATATATTTTGATATCAAGCAGAAAGATGATCAGATACCTGGCCTTAGGAGATAGTTATACTGTAGGGGAAGAAGTGAGTGCAGATCAATCATTTCCATATCAACTGCTGTATGGAATGAATGGATTAAAAGCTAAGAATGCTGAATTAAAAATCATTGCAGTAACCGGATGGACAACCTCCGATCTCCTTGATGCTACCCAAAAAGAAGACCCAACTCCAGGTACATGGTCATTTGTTTCCTTATTAATTGGTGTTAATAACCAGTATCAGGGTAAACCATTTGAGTTGTACCAACAGGAGTTTTCAGCTTTATTAAATATAGCGATTGAGCTAATGGAAGGAGATGTCGGAAAAGTTGTCGTTGTATCTATTCCTGATTATGGTGTAACGCCTTTTGCCCAAGAATCAGATCAAAATAAAATTACGAGTGAAATACATCAGTACAATAGATACGCTCACGATAAAACAATAGAAGCAGGTGCTCAGTGGATTTATATAACAGATATATCATTACAGGCAGCTGACAATGAGGAGTTGATAACGGGGGATGGCCTGCATCCTTCAGGCATTCAGTATGGCTTGTGGGTAAAAGAAATTATTCCGGTCGTAAGAAAAATAATTGATGATGAATAAATATGTAGATGGCATTTTAGATGCGTACGGTGGTTATTTTAATTACCTTTTAAATGAAATTATTAACCCCACCTGGACAAGTTATTTTTATTGGCTGTTATTGGTCTCTCTATTTTTCTTTGTGCTTGAATGGTTGCGTCCATGGCGTCAGGATCAACCTTTATTCAGGAAAGACTTCTGGCTGGATTTTTTCTATATGTTTTTTAATTTTTTCCTTTTTTCATTAATTATTTATAATGCTGCATCATTTGTGGTGGTTGAATTATTCAATGATGTGATAATAGGAGTAACCGGGTGGGATTTGCAGGCTTCTAATCCTATGAGATATTGGCCTATGTGGGCTATCTTAATTACAGGCTTCCTGGTACGTGATTTCGTTCAATGGAATGTGCATCGACTTTTGCATAGGTCTGAGAGGTTGTGGGAATTCCACAAAGTTCACCATTCTGTCGAGCAAATGGGCTTTGCAGCTCATCTTAGATATCACTGGATGGAAACGATAGTTTACAGATCTATTGAATACATACCCTTGGCATTGCTCGGTATAGGACTCTATGATTTCTTTATTATTCACATCTTTACTTTAGCCGTAGGACATTACAATCATTCTAATATTTCGGTGTCCGGAAAAATCACTGGTGGTTTTATAGGATTATTTATAGGGATTGGTTTTGCTTATGGTCTTGCAGACCTTCCTCAACTAACGGTTCCATACCTTGGAGCTGTAGGAGTAATTCTTGCGTTTTGTATTATAGGAATAGTGGTCTTAGGACCTATGATGAAAATCATATTCAACTCACCTGAAATGCATATCTGGCATCATGCGGAGCACCTGCCCGAGGATAAACGCTATGGTGTCAATTATGGGATTACTCTTGCCATTTGGGATTATCTATTTAATACTGCCTATATTCCTCATAGCGGCAGAGATATCAAATTAGGATTTGAAGGAGTTGAAGAGTTTCCTAAGACATTTGGAGAACAAGTGAAACATGGATTTAAAATCAACAATTAACCATAAAGACTTATATCGACATAGAACAGTGGAATAGAAAGGAGACTTTTAATTTTTATCTTTCTTATGACCAGCCCTGCTTTAATATAACTGCACATATTAAGGTAAACAGTATGTTAAATGAAAGTAGAACCCAGAATTTTCCACTTGGATTATTGTCATTATACTATATTACCGTAGCCGCCAATCAAGTGGATGCTTTCAGGCTTCGACTTGAAAATTTGAAACCGGTGCAGTATGATGAAATATATCCCGGATGCACCATATTATATGACGATGAGACATTTGGTTTTGCTTATTTTAAATACTTCCAGGATAAAGCACTATTTATATCTGAAGGAAAAAAGGTGATTGAACAACAGAAAAAGAATAAAACGTTTGTCCCAAAAGCTTCAGATAATGGTTTAATTCATTGTTCTATCATCCCATGGATTAGTTTTACTTCTTTTTCTCATGCTACCTCGAAACATGGTGACCCTTCAATCCCAAAGATCGTTATAGGAAAGATTTATAAGAAAGATGATGAAAGTTGGATGCCAATTTCTGTAGAAGTGCATCATGCTCTTGTCGATGGGCTTCAGGTAGGAAAATACTTTGAAGTAATGGAAGTATTATGCAGATAGTGTATTTATAAGTTTATTCAACAATCCCGTGTCTGAATGCCCAGGCTACAAGTGCTGGTGTATTTTTCGTGTTGGTTTTATCTAAGAGTCGTTGTTTATGGCCTTCTATGGTTCTTCGAGATCTGAAAATCTTATCGGCGATTTCCTGTGAAGTCAACCCCTGGCATATTAATTCAAGGATCTCCTGTTCAATATCTGTCAGTGCTTCATTGAGTTTAATGTTTCTTTTCTTTTTTCCTTCATCGGTTGTTAGTCCATGAATCAAGACCTTTGATAATTTGTCATTTACGTAGAAACCGAGATCCATCACTTTATTAATTGCAGTATTTAACTCATCAGCATCAATGTCTTTTAATATATAACCATTGGCCCCTTTCTTCATAGCTTGTACAACGAATGGTATATCATCATGCATAGATATCACAAGTACCTTTAAATCCTTGTATGTCGGTTTTAGTTTTTCAAGTGCTTCCAATCCTCCCATCACCGGCATCTTAAGGTCAAGTAGAATCAACTCTACATCTTCTTTTTCTGATAATTTATTGAGTAATTCCTGTCCATTTCCTGCCTGGAATATAACCTGGCAGTCATTAAAAGAATTTACAAGTCTTGTAAGTCCGGCTCTGAATAATGTATGATCGTCTACTATTCCGATTTTAATCATGATTTGATGGCTTTAACTCATTGATGATCAATTTGGCGCCATTCCCTATACTGCTTTTAATTGTCAACTCTGCTCCCATTGATTTACATCTCGCTTCAATATTTCTCAACCCTAGACCCTTTGGTTGATCAGAGGCGTCAAATCCTGATCCATTGTCTGTAATAGTGATTTCGTAATCTGATTGAATGGTATACATTTTTATTTCAATGAAACTTGCTGATCCATGCCTCACAGCATTATTAATCGATTCCTGAATGATTCTATAGATAGAAAGAGTTTCCTCAATCTGCAATTGAAAGGACTCAGGAATAGAGATGGCAATTGATATATCCTCATTTTTTTCAAATCTCCTTTTAAGTTCTTCAAGAGCAGATTTTAGTCCAAATTGGTGCAGGACATTAGGAACCAGATCTCGACTGAAATCCCTGACCTGTTCAATATTGTCGTCAAGTGCAACCAGGATGGCTTCTACTTCTTCTTTTTCATCTCCTTCCTTGTGTCTCAATTCATTTTTAAAGTACATTTTAAATGATGAAAGGAGGGGCCCAATATCATCATGCAGGTTGGCGCCAATTCTCTCTCGTTCATTTTCTTGGGTTGTTAAAGTAGCTTTCAAGAGCTCGGCTTCATTTTTCTTTCTCATCTGCTGCACCTGCTCATGATATAATCTCTGTCTTTTAGCATAAACGAAGATCAGGTATATCAATGCTGATGCCAGTAAGAAGAATACTGTGGAAGATATATATGCAATGGTTTTTATGACGTTTTCATCAACCATTAATTCACTTTTGATTGTCTGAAGAAGAAATATGCAAGTACAATATTGAATATAATGTAAACCACCAATTTTAATTTATAAATATCCCGGATTAGGGTTTCATATGCAGCAAATGTAGATATGATAGAACATTGATAAATAAGGATAAGTCCAAATATCATCATAGGTGGATTGATTAATTCTTCATCCAGTCTGCTGAATGATACACGTCCAAACATATAATTAAGTGAGATCAAAATACATGCAATTGTTGATATCCACGGTACCTGTAATACCATACGTTCATTACTCCATCTCCCCCAGAGAAAATAAATAATCAAGGTTACAGCAATAATGGTGATTGCTCTATTGGCAATGAGCAATCCTGAGTGTGGTGGTTTTGATTTCTCGTATACCATATGGATAATCGGAACCTGTAAAAGGAAGAACTGATGAACATACGGAAGAGTAGAAATACCAATTGATCTGAGATAAAAAGATGCAATATCAATTGTAAGTGACACAACCACAAGTACCATCATCCATTTACAATAAGGCTTAAATTTCCGGAAATAAATAAACCCTACAATGAAAGGTATGATGGCACTATACCCAGATATATATGAGAATACCTGAAAGGTGGTCATTCGACGTATGGATTAAGTTGGATCACAATAGTCAGGACATGGCATTGAAGCATCAAGGATCAGAGTATGATCAGTCATGTCTGCCCCATCTTTATATACACCAACGATCATCAATTGAGGATGAAATTTCTTTTTTACTCTTTTCAACCCATAATAGATTCTGATGCCGTGACAGCCGGGCTGAGATATCAATTTCATGACTTCTCCCAGGCCAAATAGGTGGCCACCAACATTTTCAAATTGTTCAGGTTTGAATGGATTGCACTTTTTGAAATTGGCACGATATTCTTTGAATTCGTCTTTAGAAATGAATCCTCCTACTTCGTAGATCGGTTTGTCTCCGACTAAATGGAAGGCTCTGCCTTTTTGTTCTTTCCCTTTTTTATATGGGTGGCCTTCTCTATACATTCCTTTCTTTCTTTTCTTTCTTTCCATGTGAATTTGTTCTGTGGTGAGTTAATTTGTTAAATCCTAATAAACTTAATCATTCTAAATTGAAACTCATGGGATACCCTGATGAATCAGGTAAAAATCTCACTACTATAGGTAAAATTACCTGTTCTTAATATCAGGCTGTTTTACTCTAGTTTCATCTGGATATTGTCCTCATATTTGTATCAACTTCAATTAATTAATTAAACACAAAACCAGATGATTATGAATAATTCAGCAATATCCGACAACTTTATAGTAGCATTATCTGGTCTCAATGAGTATATCCTGACAACAGAAGAAGACATTATTTCCTGTCACTCATCCGGAAATTATACAGAAGTTCATCTTAAGGATGGAAGAAGGGTGGTGGTTTCAAAGACATTAAAAGAAGTAGAAAGATCTTTAAAGACAAATTACTTCGTCAGAGTTCATCATTCCCACTTAATTAATTTACGACATGCAAAGAAATACCTCAAGAAAGATGGAGCCAGGCTTTTACTGGACAACGGGAAGGAGGTATTGGTTTCAAGATCAAAGAAAAAAGACCTCATGAACCGTATAATACAATTATGAAACTTTGAACTACTCCGCCATAAGGTTATGCCTTATGATACACAACGGAATTATTTAACACCAAGAAGGTACGTTCCTGTACCTTCTTTTTTAGTTTTTAATGAATCTAAAAGTATGTACTCTTCCTTGTATAGCGAATCTCACTAAGTAAATCCCTGGTTGAAATGCATCAATCTGTATAGGGATATTCAATAGGGTAGGCGATAATATTTTAATTCGCCTCCCTTGAAGATCAAATATTCCAACCTCATCAATTTCATTTCCGGGAATATCTGAGTGAATATATATCTCTGTTAGTGCCGGGTTAGGGTAAATGTTTACAGAATATGATTGGCCATTATGTTCAATAGTTGAAGTGGTGCAAGCCTCTCCCATAACCCTGTTAATTCTTACTGAATTAGAAACAAGATAACATCCCTCAAGGGAATCTATACTTTTCCCGGCTTCCAGACCGGATATATCATCATTATAAGATACAAGATATACTAGACAGGAACCTTCACCTGCATTGTCAAAGTTAAAGACAGGGGATGGCTGTGTAGCTAATATGATTCCTGTTGTATCGGTTATTGCCCACTCAGATGTCTCTCCTTCATTCTCTGTAGCATTAAGTTCTATATCAAATAAGTAATCATCATCAAGGCAGATCGTTTTTTCCATAGTTCCATCCATATAAGAGATTTCTCCGGCATTAACATTCTTTCTTATTACTGTCAAAGCATTAGAAAGACTCAAACATCCTTGTAAAGTTCCTATATTCAGACCCTTAGCGGTTCCTGTTAATTCTCCCTCATATCTGACATGATAAATTTTACATGTACCACTACCTGCATTTTCAAGGTTGAAGGGTGGTGTCCTGTTATTTTCAAGAATGATACCTGATTCATCTGTTATGAACCATCTACTCTGACTACCAACAACGCTTGAAACCTGGATATTGATAAAGTCAGTAAAACCTTCTCCCACACATATTTCAACTTCTCTTTCACCTAATTCATTGGTTAGTATTCCTCCATTTGGGCGATTAACTATAATAGTAACTGTATTAGAGATATCAAAACATCCCTCTAAATCCTGGACATTGGCTCCAATTTGAAATCCTGTCAGATTGTAGTATGTGATTGAGCTCACTAAAATATTTCCGTCGGCTTTACCCGTAAAATCTATTTCTGATCCATTGAAGATTTCTCTTACATCACCTTCCTCATCAATTGAAAATAATTGAGTGACAGGACCTTCGTTATCTGTTACTTCAAATGTGATGATATCACTTACACCATCATTAGAGCAGATTTCTGTTGTTGTTCCGTTGCCGGCAATTCTTAGTGTTCCAGATGTAACTCTGGAAAGAGAAATAAATAGGGGATTAGAAAGATCAAAACAACCTGTAATATCGCTCACTCTCTTTCCAATCTCTAGATTTCCAATCTCACCATTATAGCTGATGTTGTAAATATTCCTGACTCCGGATTCTGAATCTTCAAAGTTAAATACTGGCCCAGTCGGTAAGTCAATTATTTCTCCTGCTCCATCTGTCAACACCCAATTCCTATTCAATCCAATTACATCATCGAGTAGGACCTCCACAAGATCGGTCGTTCCTTCTCCAATACAAAGATCGAGTGTTGTCTGACCTTCTACCGTCTGGATATTACCTCCATTTACCGTCTGGATGGAAATACTTACGGGATTTGATAAATCAAAGCATCCTGTGATTTGATTAATATTTCCATCAACTTCAATCCCTGAAGTACCTTGTTCATATCCAATATGCCAGATTCCAAAATCACCACTTGTGAAATCATTTAATTGAAATGATGGTGCAGAGCTTATCTCCAGAATGTTCCCAATTGCGGTAGTTAATAAAAATCGGAATTCATCTCCCTTTTCACCTACTACATTAAGTCCAACAGTAGAAGAATTTGTGCCTTCTTTACATAATATGGCCTCTGTGGATCCATCACTGCTCAGGGTTAATGAGCCTCCATTTACTTCCTTTTTATTAATATTTATTGGATTACTCAATGAAAAACATCCCTGAAGGTCAGTGAGAATGCCACCTTCCTCAAGTCCACTTATTCCTTCTTCATAGCGTATATTTCTTACTGTACAAGTCCCACCGGGGAGATCATCTACAAAAATTGTACGGCTCAATTGAACCAATATAATGTTGCCGCCTGAATCTGTTACAATCCAATTGGAAATCGTTCCGATTCCGGGAAGTTCTTCGAATTCAATATTATCACCGCTTCCTTCTCCAACACATACATCGGTCGGATCATTAGTGAAAATCGTCCCAGGAAAAGTACTTCCCTGGTTTTTATCTATTAGAATGGGGTTGGATAGGTCATAACACCCAATTATTTCATTGAGTCTACCCCTAAGTTGTAATCCGATAATTCCATCCTCGTAACTAATATGCCATAATTTGCAACTTCCTGGTTGAGTAATATTGAAATCAATCTGATCAGTAGTTGAAACCAGTATGATAGAATCTTCGCCTTCAGTAACCACCCATCTTGAATTAGACCCAAAAGATCCGGTAAGGTTAAGCGGTAAAATATTAGGCGATGAATTACCGACACAAATTAATATTGAGGTGTCACCGCTTGCTAGCATGAGTTGTCCTCCATTTACACCATTCCTGTCTATCTCTATGCCATTGGAGAGTTCAAAACACCCAATCAAATCATTTAC
The DNA here is from genome assembly GCA_013002995.1 of Saprospiraceae bacterium. Lineage (GTDB taxonomy): Bacteria > Bacteroidota > Bacteroidia > Chitinophagales > Saprospiraceae > JABDLO01. The sequence goes on from JABDLO010000454.1 coordinate 13,972, forward strand.
TTTATTTCCTATTTCAATTCCCGAAGTGCCCTCTACGTAATCAATGTAGAAAATTCTGCATAAGCCAGGTGGGGCAGCTGAGAAATCAAATGGTGGAGAAGAAGGTAATTCTAGGATAATACTATCCTCATCTGTAATAATCCAGGCTCCTGTTGAACCGGCTGTCCCTGTCAGTTGAACATCAATTATATCCGGTAGATCATCTCCTGTACATATTGTAGTGTTATCGTCAGTTGAAATCGATAAACTGTTGACTGTTCCTGCAAGTCTGATGACAGATATTGAATTGGATAAGGCATGACAATCAACTATGTTATCAATATTATTTCCTAATTCTAATCCTTGAGGTACAGTGTTATAACTTATGTTGTAGATGAAGCATTGACCAGATTCTACCCCTTCAAAGTTGAAAGCCGTATTAGATGTGATGTCGATGATGTCACCGTTTTCATCAGTCAGAATAAACCTGTTAATTGCTCCAATACTACCCATTACCTCAATGGCGACCATATCAGATAACCCATCATTGGTACAGAATATTAATTCATTAGGTCCATTGATATTGTTTATTGTGCCTCCATCTACCACTTCCAGGTCAACATCCAATGAATTGGAAAAATTAAAACAACCTTGTAGGTCACTAAAGATTCTTCCTTCAGTCAGGTTTCTTAATCCATCACTATAAGAAATATGCCAAACAGTTATTTGAGCGTCTTGTATCCCTTCAAAGTCAAATTGAGGAACCGTCTGTACCCTAAGAATTTCACCGCCTGCACCAGCGACTATGAAAGCAGAATTATCTCCTATTCTTCCTGAAAGATTAACTGTAAATATATCTGGATTCCCATCCCCACTGCAGAATTGCTGAAGACTATTGGTAGTGATGTTACCACCGTCAACTTCTCCACTTGTTTTAATGACCTGATAGGGATTTGATAAATCATAACACCCAGAAAGGTCTAAAATGTTGGTTCCGATCTCAAGTCCGGTGATTTCATTAAAAGAGATACTATAAATAATGCTTCTACCTGGATCTTCGCCTTCAAAACTAAATGGTGGGGCAGGAGGTATGTCCAGAATTGTTCCGGAATCATCTGTAATCAACCATCTTGTATTATCACCAATATTACCTTCTAACGTCAGTAATATATTACTGAATTCACCATCATCTACACATACTGCCCTGACCGTTGTATTTTCATCGTCATAAATTACTCCACCTGAAATGATATTGACAACAATTGAAATGGGGTTGGAAAGATCATAACAACCATTAAGGTCATCCAGGTCTGTCCCGTCAGAAAAAGAAACTGTTCCATCATGACTAGCATGGTAAATGATCACTACACCAGCATCAAATCCTTCAAAGTTGAATTGAGCAGATGTGCCGGTGCTCAATATGATGTCATTCTGATCGGTGAGAATCCAGAGTGAATTATCCCCGATATTATTAGTAAGATTTACATTTACAATGTCATCTGTATCATCTCCAGAACAAATGACTGTGTTTCCGGAGGGGCTGATAACTCCTCCATCAACATTACAGTCTTGTGCTGTAACTAATTGATTTACAAATAGTAGTAGTGTAAATATCCACCAGGTGAGTTGCTTCCTATTCATATAAGCATTTTAATATGTCGTCCTATTCAACATTAATAAGCATAAAACGTACCATTTTTTGTCCGTTGAGACCATTTAAACGCATTGATCAAACAGTACTGTGATATATTTGTTAGCTTGTTGTTATCTATTATTTACACCATTTTACATCAAGGATTTATGCGCTTATTCTTAATAATTGGTATTCTATTATTCATCTCATGTGAAAACTCAAAACCAAATGTCCAATCTGCATTAATGGAGAAAGGTAATGAAGACTCCTTTAAGTTAAATCAATATTGGTACCAGGGTAAGGCTGAGATTACAACTTATGAATTAAGCCAAAACAGATACAAGGATGTCAATCCCGGAGAGGTCGTTTTAATTTTTGTTACAGAAGACTTTCTTACAGACAAGCAGGTAAAAAATGATCTATACCAGAATCCAAATAGTATCAGTATTCTGAAGTCCAATAAAATTAAGAGGTTTACGACGGGTATTTATGATTACTCAGTGATGACATCAACATTTACACCAGTTGAAAGAAACAAGCACCCACACACCTTAAAAGTTACATGTTCTTCTCAGGACTGGTGTGGACAATCATTTCAACAGGTTAACCTGGAACGTGATGAATACAAATCTATGCTGCATTCATATTTTGAGAATGAAGCAGATCGAACCAATACCCATGACCTGATCGTGCTTGAGGATGAATTGATGAATATGATCAGAATGAATCCCAACCTACTTCCGATAGGAAAGTTTAAAATGATGCCTTCAATGGAATATTTACGGTTGAAACATAAACCATTTCAATCAGTCAATGCAGAAGCTAGTAATATACCTTATGACAAAGGATACAATGAACAGGAATTGATGAAATACAATGTCCAAATGCAATCAGAAAAGAGAACACTGGAAATTGTATATGAATCTTCAGCTCCTTATAAAATTATAGAATGGACCATTGAATATCCTTCAGCTTTTGATGGACAATTGAGAAAAACGATAGCCAGGAAGAAAGGCGAGCAATATATACCTTACTGGAAAAACAATGGAATATTGGATACGCTTATGAGAAAAGAACTAGACTTGATGTATTAAATAGTGCAATGCCTTAATTAAGTGCCTTTATTTTTTTAAAATTGGTGGAAATTCAAAAATCACTAAAACCACCCAACATGAGGTATTTAATTTTATTTCTTTCATTATGTTTTTTTTATACTCCTTCAGAAGGACAAGCTTCATCCGATGAAGATCATCCTGATGAGTTGTCTGCTCATTTTCAGGGATTGAAATTTAGGAATATTGGACCTTACAGAGGAGGAAGAAGTAACTGTGTAAGTGGAGTGGTAGGTGATCCATTAACCTATTACATGGGAACAGTTGGGGGAGGTGTGTATAAGACAGAAAATGCAGGTAACTCCTGGGAGAATATTACAGATGGACAACTTGAGACTGGATCAGTAGGTGCTATTGCCGTTTCTGAGTCAGATCCCAATGTCATCTATGTCGGAATGGGAGAACATGCAGTGCGTGGGGTAATGAGTTCTTATGGTGATGGCGTTTATAAGAGTAATGATGCCGGAAAGACATGGAATCATATTGGTCTTCCTGAATCAAGACATATCAGTAGGATCAGGATTCATCCTGAAAATCCTGATGTAGTTTATATAGCTGCACAAGGGGCTCTGTTTGGACCAAATAAAGAGAGAGGCATTTACCGTTCTTTGGATGGAGGTAATTCCTGGGAGCAGGTTCTCTTTGTAGATGAAGGAACGGGAGCATCAGATATCAGTATGGATATGACCAATCCTCGTATACTATATGCCTCAATGTGGGATTACCAGAGGTATCCATGGAAAGTGAGAAGCGGAGGAGATGGATCGGGAATTTATAAATCCTTAGACGGCGGAAATAACTGGGAAAAACTGGAAAAGGGTCTTCCCAAGAAGATGGGTAAAGTAGCGGTAGACGTATCAAGGGCTAATCCGCAGGTTGTTTATGCTAATATTGAAGCTGATAAGAGTGGAGTTTACAAATCCACTGATGGTGGGAAAAACTGGAGATTGGTATGTGATGATCGTATTACCATTACAAGATCGTGGTATTACATTGAGATTTATGCAGATCCAGTGAATGAAAACATCGTTTACGTGATGAATGCTCCTTTTCTGAGATCCATTGATGGAGGAAAAACATTTTCAACTGTTAGAGTACCACATGGTGATCAACATGATTTATGGATCAATCCGGATGATAATACCAATATGATCAATGCCAACGATGGTGGAGCCAATGTTACATTTGATAATGCCGGTTCGTGGACAAGACAGGATAATCAGGTTACAGCTCAGTTTTACAGAGTCATCACTGATAATCAATTCCCTTACAGAGTTTATGGTGGACAACAGGACAATTCTACAGTCTCTATAGCGAGCAGGACCAATTCAAGGGGAATAGGGAACAAAGACTGGCATAGGGTAGCTGGAGGTGAGAGTGCTTTTATCGCCTTTGATGAAAATGATCCACAAAGAGTTTATGGTGGCTCTTACCAGGGCAACATATCTTTTTACGACGTTAATACCCAGATCACCAAGGATATCATGGCTTATCCTGTAATAGGCCTGGGTACCATTCCTAAAGATATGAAATACCGTTTCAATTGGAATGCTCCAATCATTGCTTGCCCCCAGGATCCGAGTATCATCTATCATGGAGGGAATCATGTATTGAAATCTGAAGATTCTGGAATTTCATGGTCAGAAATAAGCCCTGATCTTACCAGGAATGATAAATCCAGGCAAGGACCGGGAGGTGAACCTTATACCAATGAAGGTGCCGGCGGAGAAAATTACAATACAATCAGTTACATGGTTTCTTCAGAACACAACCAGGGAACACTTCTTGTAGGGACTGATGATGGACTTGTTCATGTGACATCTGATGATGGTGTAACATGGACAGATATTACACCGGAAGGTCTAGAGGAATCACTAATAAACTCAATTGAAGTATCTCCTCATGATGCGAGTACCATTTACCTGAGTGTAACCAGGTATAAATGGAATGACTTATCACCAATGATTTTTAAGTCAACTGATATGGGAGAATCCTGGACTAAAATGAATGAGGGGATTCATCCACTGGCATATGTAAGAGCTGTCAGGGAAGATAAAAAAGTAAAAGGCCTCTTATATGCTGGAACTGAAAGAGGGTTATATGTGAGATTTCCTTTACAAAGCGAATGGATGCCCATGCAATTGAATCTACCTGTGAGCCCAATCAATGACTTAACAATAAGAGACAATGATCTGGTAGTAGCTACCTCAGGAAGAGCGTTTTGGATACTAGATGATTTATCTGCCATCCAGGGTAAAGCAAAAATGGGAGAAAAGATGGCTATTGTAATATTTGCTCCAAAGCCTTCTTATAGATATGGATACAATTCACCTTCGAGAGCATTCTCGGGAGTAGGACAAAACCCACTGCCCGGCGTTATTCTGGATTATGTACTTACAGAAGATATGGATTCATCTATTGTCTCTATTGACATTATGGATAATTCGGGAGAAATAATCAGGTCTTATTCAAGTAAGAAAGATATGGATGATCCTCAGGCTCCTTTACTGTCAACTAAGAAGGGGGTAAACAGGATGAGCTGGAATATGCGCAAGAAAAATCTTCCAAAAGTAAAAGGTTTAAGATTGCTACAGAACCTTGGTGGACATGCAGTGTGCCCGGGAAATTACTCGGCCAGACTTGCAGTAGATGGAGATACTTCATTTGTTGATATTACCATTAAAGCATATCCTGGTATAGAGGCTTCACAAGATGAATATGAAGAGCAATATGAATTCCTAAATTCTATAGAGGATGTTTTTACTGATGTACATTTATCCGTAGAAAAAATGTACAAGATAAAAGGGCAATTAAAAAATCAGAAAGAATTATTAAAGGACCATAAGGATCTTGTGGCATTAGGCGATAGTACCGTCAAGGAAATTGATGGCTGGATAGAAAACCTCGTTCAACCTAAGCAGAAGACTTTCCAGGATATTATCAATTTTACCAATCAGCTGAACGCAGAACTTATTGACCTTAAAAGTAGAACTGATGGAATGTATCCACAAGTGACTGCTGGATCAAAGCAAAGATTTCAGGATCTTATGGGAGAATGGACAACGCACAGGCAAGCTATGAATGCGATAATTGAAGGTCCACTGCAATCTTACAATAATATGTACGTTGAAAAGGGAATTCCGGCAATCATAATGCCTGGTGAAGAATAACTTTATAAAATGGGCTGTCTTTTGGAATAGACAGCCCATTTTTCCTTACTTTTTCCTTAAATAGATTGAGCCCATTTGAGTTTTCATGGTAAGCTCCGGACCTCCTCCATTGATTGTAGCATAAGTCCAGCTATCAGTGTATAGTTTAAACCCCTTTCCTGTTTCATCTTTTTTAAATTCCGGTTTTTGTTCAACAGGAGTAATGTCAAGGTCACTGTATATGTCGCCCCAGTCTGTCTTCATCTTAAGAGAAGCGGCATAAGTAGCAGGAAGCGTAATATCCACTTTGCCTGTGTAAGAAATGAATGACATATCTTTTCCAGAAGTGATATTGTTGAATGTGACTTCAATTTCTCCGGTATAGGTGTTGGCATTGACCACTCCGGAAACATTTTTTGCATACACTGATCCTAGGTAACTGGCTAGATTAAGTTCACCGGATACATTTTCAACTTCAACATTTCCACCCATGCCATTATTGATGTCCAGGTCAAAATTCTGAGGGACCTCAACAACCAGGTCAACACCTTTGAACCATGTATCGCTTTTGATAATAACTTCACTATCTATTTCTTCAATTTTGAAATCCATTGAGTTGTTACTGATTTTTTTCAATCCTTTCATTTCGGATTCTTTGTTTTCATCAGATTCTTCATCAGTTTGATCAATGATCTGATATTTAACCAGAACATCTTGTCTTGAAGTACCAATGATTTTTACACTTCCACTCTTGACATCAACATCAAGAACTCCTTTTTCAACTCCTGCTGATAAAGGTACCGTAACTTGTTCCATGTCTTGGCCAAGCAAGGAAACTGCACCGATTATAGATATGAATAAGATTATATATTTCATGATTATGTATTTAAAGTTTTAATTAATTATTATAAGATCTGACAATTGCATCTCCATTAAATGTCTCAAATTGATGCCATGCACCTCCTTGCCCCATTTTCATCCTGATGCTTTCAGAAATTTTAAGTTTTAGTCCTTTTGAGTTATTGCTGGTTTTTGTAACAGAAGGAAGTGTCTCCAGCTCCATATCTGTATAGAAATCCCCGTTGAATGACTTGAAAGAGAAGTTTACATCTGTTCCTGATCGATAATAGGCATTGATGTTACCATTTAAAGTGTAAAAATCTCCATCATGATTGATCTCATCATCAAAGTATATATCAACATCTCCATTTATGGTTCTGGCCCGTCGTACATCATTGGCTTTATTGATTGAGATTGATCCATTTATATTATTTACCCATAAAGGAGCCTGATAAGAATCGACTGATAAATCGCCATCGTTTATCGTGGATATTGAAAGTGGAATATCTATTGGTAATTGAACTTTCATATCAATTCTGAAATCTGGCATATCTTCACAATTTCCCTGATTCTGCCAGTCGTAAACTGCCCATGAATCCCTGAAGTGATCTTCATTATCCCACAACTTCAATCTGGTCAATGGAGACTCTATATAAACAATGAGGGTGTCATTGTACATTACTTTTTTTACAGAAATTTCATCCCTGATTTTTTTGTCAGCATCGATCGATCCTTTTATTTTAAGTCTTGGTGAATTATTAGGTGTCACTTCGATTCCACCGCTGATATTAGCAACTACAACTGCTTTAACACCTTTTAAATCAGTAGGTTCGATCAGGTCTTGCCCAATGAGGCTGGATTGTGATAGCGTAAATAGGATTAAATAAAATAGTTTGGTCATTTTAAATATTGTTTAGAATTAGTAATGGTTTATCTGTTATGTCTTTATCAGTTTTAGACCTTCTTCTATACTCCTCACTGTTTGCTCCGGTAAGTCGTCGTTAAGCATGTCTTTGTATTCATCGATGGGGATATCATTTCCTATAATTTTCAAGGCTTCCGCCAAATTCAGAAGTACAAGTGGTGACTGTTGGTGTCTTACTGCATCTATCATCCCACTCCTTACAACCTCCAGATCAGCATATTTTAATAATGCTTCAATTGCTGTGATTCTCACATTATCACTTGCATCATTATTCAATGAGAATAAAAGGGCATTGATGATTTCTTTTTCAGCTTGAGGAGATTTAGATACCTGTTTCACTGCCATCATCCGATCACTTGTAGACCTTGAGTTTATAAGTGTTGTTAATGACTCTTCCTGAGGAGCTGGCACCTGGGGTGATTCCCCAGTTGATGATAATTGACCTATCATAAATCCAGCTAATAATAATAACACAGGCAAAGCATACTGAAGACCGATCGGTAATCGGTTAAACCAGTTTTTAAGCCAATGTCTTCTTTTCAATTTGGCTTTTTCTTCTCCGAGCATGGTATAAAATTGATTATCCATTTTTCGGGATGGAGATACATCTATCACAGATGTAAGCTTGTCATCCAATGATTTCAACTCTTCAAAGTCTTCAATTCCCAATTTCCCTTGAGCAATAAGATCATTGAGATATTGATCTTCTTCAGGAGTCAACTCGTTTCTTTTATATTTATCCATAATGCGTCTGATCTCTGGATTCATGATTAATTTTTTTGCGTTTGATACATGGTCTGCAAGGATTTCAATCCTCTGAAAACTTTTACTTTAATGGTCGACTCGTTCATTCCTGTCATTTCTGCTACCTCCCTATATTTCATTTCGTTTAGCTTTACAAGTACGATCAATTCCCTTGTATTCTGGTCTAGTTGTCCTAATGCTTCTCTCAGCATTTTCTGATCTTCTAGTTTAAGGACTCTGTCATCAGCTCTTTTTGCTTCTTTCAACTGGTTAGAATAATCTTCAACAGCATAATGAGAATTAGCTTTATTTTTTCTAATGAAGTCAATCAGAGCATTTCTGGCTATGGTAAACATCCATGACTTAAAAGTTCCACTACCACTGAATTGATGCTTATATTTTAAAACCTTATAAAAGACTGATTGTACCAGGTCTTCAGAATTAGCATTATGTCCCAGGTTATTGTAGAAATAGGCATATAAAACTTTCTTATATCGCTCATAGAGTAAGCTCAAAGCATCGACCTGGCCATTTTGGACCTTTTCCATCAAAACCTTATCAGAGAGAATATCCATTTATCATTTTTATCAATCAGTCAGACTATCAAAAGTTAGAATCGTTTCAAGAAATGGAATTTATTTTTCAATTTAAGTTGATTTAGCTTTTAATAGGTTGAATATCATTCCTTAAAATGCGAAGAAAAGTTGGTAAAGGATTAAATTTGAGAAAGTTCAATCTCTTTACCCCACGGATAATCGTGGATCAAAAGATTAATTAAATTATTACGATATGAAAAGATTTCTTATTTACATGATTATGATAATGCCATTTTTTGTAGAAGGCCAGGTAGATCTTGGTTATCAGGTGCCTCACAATGATATTCTGGATCTTGCAGATGCGCCACCACCACCGGCAATAAGGATCAATGAAGCAGGGACCATGGCAGTAATGCTTTATCGCAAGCCATATAAAAGTATTCAGGAATTATCTGAGAAAGAAATGAGACTTGCGGGATTAAGAATCAATCCAGTTACTAATATAGGAAGTAGGACCAGGTATTATTTCGATGCTAAGATCCTTGATGTTAAATCACAAAAGGAATTTGATATAGATGGACTTCCGGAAGATGGCCGATTGGCTTACTTCGGGTGGTCTCTTGATGAGAGTAAAATGGCTTTTACTGTGACGGGAGAAGAAGGAGTATCACTTTGGGTACTTGACATCAGTAAGAAAACAGCCATGCAGATTACAGATGAAGTGATCAATGCCAATACAGGAAGGCCTTATGTGTGGAATAATGATAATGCTTCAATGATTGTTAAATTCTTACCGGAAGACCGGGATCCACTGGTAGATCGATCAAGTTCAATTCCCAAAGGGCCTACCATCAGTGTCAATGATGGAAAACGCGCACAAAACAGAACTTATCAGGATCTTTTAAAGAATCCTACGGATGAAAATAATTTTGATCAATTGGCACACTCTGTCCTCTTTAAAGTAAATCTGAATGGAGACAAAATGAAGTGGCAGGAAAAGGCCATCTATAGAGGAGTATCGAGGTCTCCTGATGGTAATTACTTTATGATTACTAAGGTCATGAGACCCTATTCATATCTCGTACCATATTATAGGTTTCCAAGTAACATTAGTATATATGACAAAGATGGGAAATTGATTAAGTCACTGCTTGATGTACCATTGGTTGAAGATCTACCCAAAGGATTTATGGCTGAAAGGACAGGCCCAAGGGACCACGGATGGAGATCAGATCATCCTTCAACCATTTACTGGGCTGAAGCACTGGACGGCGGAGATCCTGCAGTTAAAGTTGAAAAAAGAGATGCTATCTATCAGTTGGAAGCACCATTCAATGGTGAAAAACAGATGCTTTTTAAAACCAAGTTGAGGTTCAATTCCATTATGTGGGGGGATGAATCACTTGCAATAGGCGTGGATTATTGGTGGAATTCAAGAATGATGCGAATGTCTGCCATAGACCCTTCTTCTCCAGGATCTGAACCGGTATTACTATCCGAAAGAAATTACCAGGATGCGTACAACGATCCGGGCTTTCCGGTAATGGAAAGAAATGAATATGGTCGAAGTGTTGTCATGAATGACAATGGGAATATATACATGATGGGAGATGGATGGTCAGATGAAGGCAAACACCCATTCATTGATAAATGGAATATTAAATCTGGTGTAAAGGAAAGGTTGTACCGGGCTGAAAATAATGATATGCTGGAAGATCTTGCAACAGCAATTGATATGAAGAAGGGCATCGTTCTGACTCGTCTGGAATCAAAGAACAAATTCCCTAACTATTATTTAAGAAATATCAATACGGGTAGCCTTACACCTGTCACCAATCATGATAATCCTTTTAAGGCGATTCAGGATGTTCACAAAGAAGTAATTACGTACAATAGAGCAGATGGTTTAGAATTGTCGGCAACGCTTTATTTGCCAGTAGGATATGATAAAAGTAAGAAGGAGAAAATGCCCATGCTGATGTGGGCTTATCCGAGAGAATATAAGGATAAGAGCAGTGCCAGCCAGGTGAGACAATCACCCAATGAATTTACTTATCCATATTACGGATCACCGATCTACTGGGTCAATAGGGGTTATGTTGTGCTGGATGATGCCGCTTTCCCTATCATCGGAGAAGGAGATGAAGAACCCAATGATTCATTCAGGGAGCAACTAGTTGCTAATGGACGAGCCGCCATCGATGCCGTTGATCAACTTGGTTATGTTGATAGAAATCGGGTCGGGGTTGGAGGCCACAGTTATGGTGCTTTTATGGTTGCTAATCTATTATCACACAGCAGTGATTACGCTGCGGGTATTGCTAGATCAGGCGCATACAATAGGACGTTGACACCATTTGGATTTCAATCAGAAGAACGCAATTACTGGGAAGCACCAGAAGTCTATTATACGATGTCTCCCTTCATGCATTCAGAAAAAATGAAAACACCTTTATTGTTGGTTCACGGAGAAGCTGATAACAACAGTGGAACCTATCCGATGCAAAGTGAAAGATATTTTAATGCTTTGAAAGGACTGGGAGCAACCGTGAGGTTGGTTATGTTGCCAAAAGAAAGTCATGGATATGCTGCCAGAGAATCTATCATGCATATGTTGTGGGAGCAGGATCAGTGGTTGGATAAGTACGTTAAGAATAAAGGCAAGGAAGGAAAAACGTTGAGACCTTAAGCTTAATATAACAAAGCATAAATTCAGATGATATAAATCATACACACCAATAACATGGGCTTGCTTATTATCCCATGTTATTGGTGAAATTTACGCTCATAAAAAATCATTTCATCACATGCTTACTAGAATAAAAAATTTACAAGAGTACAAGAATGTCTATGCTGCAAGTGTAGATGACCCTGAATCATTCTGGGCTAGCCAGGCTGAATCATTTACTTGGAGAAAAAAATGGGACAAAACACTTGATTGGGATTTTAATGGTCCTGACATTAATTGGTTTGTCAATGGGAAATTAAATATTACTGAAAATTGTCTTGATAGACACCTTGAAACAAGGGGTGATCAAGTAGCCATATTGTGGGAACCCAACGATCCCAATGTACCTACTAAAGAATATACATACAAGGAATTACATGCAGAGGTGTGTAAAGCAGCCAATGCCTTAAAGTCACTTGGTGTTGGAAAAGGTGATAGAGTATGTTTTTACATGCCGATGGTTCCTGAACTGGCCATAGCAGTGCTTGCATGTGCTAGAATTGGAGCAATCCATTCTGTAGTTTTTGCAGGGTTCAGTGCTACAGCCCTTGCTGATAGAATCAAAGATGCTACTTGTAAAATGGTGATTTGCTCAGACTTTAACAATAGAGGTGTCAAGCACATACCTGTTAAAAAGGTAGTAGATGATGCAATGGCAATGGGATGTGACAGCATTGAGAAAGTAATTGTCCATAAGAATACCGGAGATGACCTCAACATGGTAGAAGGTAGGGATATATGGTGGCATGATCTTGTGGATGGACAGAGTCCTGTCTGTGAGGCAGAAGAAATGGATTCTGAAGATATCCTATTTATTCTTTACACGTCAGGATCTACTGGTAAGCCTAAAGGTGTAGTCCACACTTGTGGTGGTTACATGGTTTATACAGCGTTCTCATTTACCAATGTCTTCCAATATGATCCAGGAGATATATATTGGTGTACAGCTGATATAGGATGGATAACAGGTCACTCATATATCATTTATGGTCCGTTGTTATCTGGTGCTACTACGATGATGTTTGAGGGAGTACCTACTTATCCTGATGCTGGCAGATTCTGGGAGATTTGTGAAAAACATAAAGTCAATCAATTCTATACAGCACCTACAGCGATTAGAGCTTTGATGGCAAAAGGGGAGGATTTACCTGCTAAATACGATCTTTCATCGCTTAAAGTTTTAGGTTCCGTAGGTGAGCCCATCAATGAAGAGGCTTGGAACTGGTACAACATCAACATAGGAAAAGGGAACTGCCCGATTGTCGATACCTGGTGGCAGACTGAAACAGGCGGTATCCTGATTTCACCACTTCCGGGAATAACAGATACCAAGCCATGTTATGCTTCATACCCACTTCCAGGAGTACAATTGGTGTTGATGGACAGTGAAGGTAAGGAGGTAGAAGGTAACAATAAAGAAGGTTTATTATGTATCAAGTTTCCATGGCCATCCATATTAAGAACCACTTATGGTGATCATGAAAGATGCCGTCAGACTTACTTCTCTGCATATGAAAATATGTACTTTACTGGTGATGGTGCGAGAAGAGATGAAGATGGTCGATATAGAATCATCGGAAGAGTTGATGATGTAATCAATGTGTCCGGTCACCGAATGGGAACTGCAGAAGTTGAGAATGCAATTAATGAGCACGATAATGTAGTAGAATCTGCAGTAGTTGGATACCCACACGAAATTAAAGGCCAGGGTATTTACGCTTATGTCATTGTTAATGATGCGGTTACAGACGATGATGAATTCAGAAAAGAAGTGCTTAAGATAGTAACCAAAGAAATTGGCCCTATCGCCAAGCCAGATAAAATCCAGATCGTTTCCGGTCTTCCTAAGACAAGGTCAGGAAAAATCATGAGAAGAATTTTAAGGAAAATTGCTTCAAGTGATGCCTCCAATCTTGGAGATGTTTCTACTTTATTAAATCCTGAGGTAGTAACTGAAATTAAGGAAGGAGCACTGGTATAAAAGTAAACGGTATAGAATAGTATATTTTGAAGGCATCGTTTCATTTAATAATCTTATCTTAAGATATATGAGAAGATGCCTTCTTTTTATTTTTATTACCCTTTGCTGGAACTTTAGTTCATCACAAAGCATCTGTGAAGGCAACTTAGGAAATAACATCTTCGAGGGTGGTGATTTCGGTTCAGGAGTTCAGAATGTTCTTCCACAGGATCCAGGAATAGCTCCAGGATATATTTATACCTTGAGTCCTCCACCAGATGACGGGTTATATACGATTACCAATAATACGGGTGCCTGGCCCAATCTTTTTCCTGCCTGGATTGCAACCGGAGATAATAGCTCTGACCCCAATGGATATATGATGGTAGTCAATGCAACCTTTGATCCCGGAAATTTTTATGAAGAAACCATAACGGGGCTTTGTGAAAGCACATTCTATGAGTTTTCTGCTGATATCATCAACCTCATCATACCCGGTACACCTGATCACATTGACCCTAATGTTGATTTTCTTATTGATGGCCAGGTTGTCTATAGCACAGGAATCATTCCTAAGACGGGAGAATGGACAAAGTATGGTTTTACCTTCGAAACGGATGGTACTCAAAGTGAAATCACCTTGACTTTAAGAAATAATGCCCCGGGAGGGATTGGCAATGACCTTGCCCTGGATAATATTTCCTTCAGACCATGTGGCCCAAAATCATTTATTGACCTGGATAGTGAAGAGACCATTTTTCTATGTGTAGAAGGTCAACCTATTAACATCATTGCTGATATAGTAGCTGCTACAGGCCAGGAATTCAGCTTGTTCTGGGAAGAAAGTCTAGATGGAAACAATTGGTCTGAGATGGGGATTGTTAACGAGGATACCATTATGCATGATATTTTTGATCCGGGAGATTATTATTATCGATACATTTCAGCAGCTGATGATATAAACCTTAATAATGATAAATGTAGGATTATTTCAGATGTTGTCCACATAGAAGTACTTCCCAGGTTTTATGATTTTCAAGATACATTGTGTGTCGGAGGCAGGTATGATTTCAATGGTACGGAATTATTTGCAGGTGGAATATATGTGGATACCTTAATGTCAAGCTTTGGATGTGACAGTGTGATTACATTGACACTGGAGGAGGTACCTGATATTCCCATTGAAGCTGAATTGATGACACTCGATCCCAGTTGCTTTAACTTTAGTGATGGCATGATCAATTTGGATGGCATTACTGGGGGATATGGAGGATTTACTTATTTACTGGACGGTATGGATGTCAATACATCGATTTCAGGGTTAGCTAGTGGAGATTATATTCTGGAGATCAATGATCGATTCGGTTGTAATACCAGATTTGATATTAATCTTATTAACCCTGAGCCCTTTACTGTAAAAATAGGAGATGATCAAAGTATTATTCTGGGGGAAGAAATCCAGATCAATATCAATAGCAGCTACGATATAGAATCATGGTTGTGGTCTCCTAATTCCTATTTCAGCTGTCAGAATTGTCCTGATCCTGTAGTGTTTCCAACTGAGTCTGGTTATGTTTCTCTTACAGCTTTTAATGAAAATGATTGTATTTCAGTTGATTCCTTCTTTGTAAATGTAGCCAGAGATAAAGCGGTTTTTATCCCAAATGTATTTTCACCTAATGAGGATGGCAACAATGATAGATTTGAGGTGAAAGCATTTGGCAATAGCGTAAGAAGTATAGTTTCTTTTCAGATCTTTAACAGATGGGGAAACTTAGTCTATAACAAAGAAAACCTATTACTGGGAGACTTACAGAGTTTCTGGGATGGGAAAGTGAATGATACATATGCCCCTTCAGGAGTATACACCTATCTTATTGAAGTGGAATATCTGGATGAGATAAAAGAAATAATCACTGGAGATGTTACGATCATCCGCTAGGAAAATGTTTAATATTAAAATCTTAAGGCATGGTATTAATTTGTGATGCTGGAACAACAGGTTGCGATTGGCTACTTCTCAATCAGGATGGTAATAAAGAGATCAATCGGTTTCATAATCCTGGGATCAACCCCACTTATCAATCTTCTTCTGCTATCCATTCCTCACTACTTTCCAATGAAGATTTAATCAAAGTATCAAACGAGATTCAGGAAATCTATTTTTTTGGTTCTGGATGTGGTATGCCTGCATCGCAAGAGAAGGTACATATGGTACTCAAAGATATTTTCGCTAACACAATGCACATCAATGTAAAAGGTGACGTTGAAGGTGCTGTTTATGCGTCGGTTTCAGGGCCAGGAGTAGTAGGTATCCTGGGTACAGGTAGTAACATCTGTTATTATGATGGTGCACAAATCCATCTTAAAATTCCTTCTCTGGGATTTCATATTATGGACCAGGGAAGTGGAAATGCCATCGGACGTCGATTATTACAAGCTTTTTATTTTAACCAGATGCCAGAGGATATCAAAACATTATTTTCATCAACATATAATCTTGAGATAGAGCGCGTAAAGAAAGACCTTTACTCTGTTGAGAATGTCAGTAGATACATGGCTGGTTATGCCCGGTTTTTATTTGATAATAAGGATCATGATTATTTACGTAGTTTATTGAAGGAGTGTCTGGAGGATTATTTTAATACTTCAGTAAATGCTTACCTTAACGAAGCTAAAAAGACGTCTTTAAATATGGTAGGATCCATAGCCCATCTATCAAAAGGGATCATTTCAGAACTCTGTAATAGTCATGGAATCCAGGTAGGAAATATTGTAGCCCATCCAATTGATCGACTTGCGGAGCAATTAAGTTTATATAGAATTATATCATAATCGATCTTCCAAAGGAATATTTCTTTATTTTCCGAAAAATTTAATTCAAATGCAGATTTCAACGTTGGACTGGGCCATAATTGTTGCTTTCTTTTTGGTGACATTGTTAATAGGGTTATGGGTATCCAAACAGTCAGGAAAGAGTGCCAGAGAATTTTTTCTATCTGGCAGGAATATGCCATGGTGGCTACTTGGAGTGTCAATGGTGGCTACTACTTTCTCAGCTGATACGCCCAATCTTGTTACAGATATAGTGAGAAAGAATGGTGTGGCAGGAAACTGGGTATGGTGGGCTTTTTTACTGACAGGGATGATGACCGTTTTTATCTATGCCAAGCTCTGGCGCCGGTCCGGTATTATGACAGATCTGGAATTTTATGAGTTGAGATATTCAGGCGGTAGTGCCTCCTTCCTTAGAGGATTTAGAGCCATTTACCTGGGTGTGTTTTTTAATATCATGATCATGGCCACGGTGATGCTTGCTGGTATAAAAATAGGAGGGGTCATGCTTGGCATATCCCCGGTACAGACTGTATTATTGGTGTCTTTGATTACTGTTGTTTATGCGACCCTGGGGGGATTAAGGGGGGTGATATTGACAGATTTTTTCCAATTCACACTAAGCATGATCGGTATGGTGGCTGGTGCAATATATATATTAGGATTACCTGAAATCGGTGGTTTAAGTAATCTGGTAAGTCATCCTTCAGTATCAGGGAGTTTGTCTTTTCTTCCGGACTTTAATGATATGAATGTTGCAGTGCCACTGTTTTTCTTTCCGATTGCCATTCAATGGTGGAGTATGTGGTATCCAGGTGCAGAACCTGGTGGTGGGGGATATATCGCACAGCGGATGTTATCTGCTAGAAATGAAAATGATGCTGTGAAAGCAACCTTACTTTTTAATGTAGCCCATTATGCATTGAGACCTTGGCCGTGGATCATTATTGCACTGGCTTCATTGGTGGTTTTTCCTGATCTGGAGAGCCTAAAAGCAAGTTTTCCGGGTATTGATAACAGCATCGTTCAGGATGACTTAGCATTTCCTGCAATGTTGACCATGTTGCCCAAAGGATTGATGGGCCTATTGATTGCATCTTTGATCGCTGCACTGATGTCAACCATCAGTACACATCTGAATTGGGGCTCATCTTATGTGGTCAATGATTTCTATGGGAGATTCATTAATATAGAAGCCACTGAAAGTCAGAAAGTCAAGGTAGGAAGAATATCGACTGTGATTCTGATGATCCTTTCAGCAATATTTGCACTCTATTTGAGTAATGCCCTACAGGCTTTTAATATCCTATTACAGATCGGAGCAGGAACCGGATTAATATTTATTCTTAGATGGTTTTGGTGGAGGATCAATGCTTACTCGGAAATTGCGGCGATGATCATATCATTTGTGATAGCAATATATTTTGAGACCATCTATGACGGGGGAATGGAGCCATATGAGCGGTTTAGTATTGGTGTAGCCATTACAACCATCGTATGGGTGGCTGTTACATTCTTAACTCAACCTACGGATAAGAATGTGTTAAAGTCATTTTATACTAAAATTAAACCTTACCATCATGGATGGAAACCCATCATCAATACGTTAAATAAAGAGGAACAGGAAGAGTTGACACACATCAGTGATTCCAGCCTTGGAAAAGAAATGGGCATGATGTTTTTAGGTTGTATTTTGGTTTACCTTTGTCTTTTCGGTATTGGATCATTGATCTATGGAAATACGATGATGGGTATGGTTATGTTGATCACATCTGCCTTGGCCGGAATGCTACTCTTCAGAGTATGGAAAAGTTAACATCTAAAGTAAAATTCATATGAAGTCAATCAATAACTACTTGTTTTTTAACGGAAATTGTCGACAGGTCATAGAATTTTATAAATCTGTATTCAATGGTGAGATTATATCGTTGATGACATTTGCAGACGGCCCGATGGAAACACCACCTGAAATGGCTGATAAGATCATGCATGCAACCATGGATGTGTCAGGCAATCATTTGATGTTTTCTGATGGAATGGGGAAACATCATAAAATCGATGATAATATTCAATTGAGCATCAATTGTGAAAGTGAAGAAGAACAGACTGCTTTATGGAAACAATTAAATGAAGGTGGGCATATTGATATGCCATTGGAGGATACATTTTGGGGAGCAAGATTCGGAAGTGTTAAAGACAAATTTGGAATCAACTGGATGTTAAATTATGATTATCAGGATAAAGAAAAATAGAATTATAAATATGAAGTACATTAAAAATGTGAGCTACATGCTCTTATTGACGGTATTTGCATTTGCATGTAAATCCAATACCACCGGGCAAGAAGCGGTAGAAGAAGGTCCTATTAAAATCAGTCTGGCTCAATGGTCGTTCAACAAAGAGATTAAAAGTGGTGAGATGAACAACCAGGAATTCATCAGGAAGGCTGCTGAGATGGGTTTTGGTGGGGTTGAGTATGTGAATCAATTTTTTAAGGATAAAGCTGATGACTTTATCTTCTTGGACAGTCTTGATGCTGTAGCTGAAGAGGTAGGTGTTGAGCAATTATTGATCATGATTGACGGAGAGGGATCATTGGCGGATCCTGATCAATTGGTCCGTGCCGATGCAGTGGAGAATCACAAAAAGTGGGTGAGGGCTGCAAGCTACCTGGGTTGTCATAGCATCCGTGTTAATCTAAATGGCAGTGGCACGAAGGAAGAGATGCGTGACTACGCCGTTGAAGGACTGATTGATATTGGCGAATACGCCGCTGAACAAGGGGTTAACATTATCGTTGAAAATCACGGTGGATATTCTTCAAATGGTGCATGGCTGGCTGATGTCATTTATCGGGTGAAAATGGAAAATGTAGGTACCCTTCCTGACTTTGGTAATTTCTGTGAAGAACGTGAAAGTGGAAAATGTACTAAGGAATATGACAAGTATCAAGGGGTGAAAGAGTTACTTCCATATGCAAAAGCTGTAAGTGCCAAGTCCCATGATTTTGATGAAAATGGGAATGAGACTACAATTGACTTTGAGCGTATGATTTCGCTGGTGAAAGATGCTGGTTTTCATGGGTATATAGGAGTGGAATATGAAGGGAATGACATATCCGCTGAAGAAGGTATAAAACTTACCAAACAGCTTATTGAAAAGCACCTCAATTGAAGTTAAGGGACTTCTTATGACCAGGATCGCTTTAATCTCTGATAATCACAGCCACAATGGTGAGGATATTATGGAATACCTGGATGAGGTAGACGAAGTATGGCATGCTGGAGACATTGGTTCTCGTGAAAGCATAAAACACATCAAAGAAATTAAACCGTTTAGAGCGGTTTACGGGAACATCGATACTCCCGAGATCCGGCAGGAATTTCCGCTCAATCAAATCTGGAAATGTGAAAGTGTTAAAGTGCTAATGACTCACATCGGAGGATATCCAGGCAGATACACCCGAAGGGTGAAAGAACTATTGATAGAACATCAACCCAAGTTGTATATCTGTGGCCATTCACACATCTGTAAGGTTCAGTACGATCCCACCTTACAAGTGCTTCATATGAATCCTGGATCCTATGGTTATGTAGGATGGCATAAGGTCAGGACCTTATTGAGGTTTACCATTGATGGAGAGGAAATTAAGGAACTTGAAGTAGTAGAACTTGGTAATCGATGGAAATCGAAATAAAGGTGCCTTTAGTTCTCAATTATTCTCATTTACTCGATTAAATATTAAATCAAAGTTTGTGTTAAAACCCTGATATATCTTTTGTGAATATCAGTACATAGTATAGTCCTGCAAGAATAAAAACAATTCCTGCGATGTACCGCATATACTTTTCAACGGTCTGGATTTTCTGATACACTCCACCAATCTTGTGTGCTGCAAAAGCCAGTAGATAAGTAAATAAAATTACAGGTAATCCGGTACCAATTGCAAATACCAAAGGGAGATACAACCCTGAACTACTCGAAATGGTCATTGGTATCAACATGCCAAAATACAAGGCTCCACTGTATGGGCAGAAAGCCAGGGCAAATAGAATTCCCAGTATAAAAGCTCCCAAAAGCCCTTTGTCCTTAAATCTTTCAGAGAACCGTTCCTCAAATGAAGTCTTACCCAGGAAATTTAACCTGATAACATTAAGCATGATGAGACCAATGATGATCAACAGCGGGCCAAGAAATTTTTCACCATTCTGACTGAAGAATCGCTGGATATGAAATTTACTGGCTCCAAAATATAATACAACTCCTATGACCGTATAGCTGAAAGCTCGACCTAGAGAATATAATATCCCACTTAATAATACCTTCCTTTTACTGCTGATATGCTTGGATATGTAAGCAGTAGCCGTAATATTGGTAGCTAATGGACAAGGGCTAATGGCTGTCATTATACCAAGGATAAAAGCAGATAGCAAGGGGATATTATATTGCTCAATCAGCGATTGTAAAAACTCCATTTAGAGCGTCTTCAACTGTTCGTCAATCTTTGCCTTTAATTCAGAATTGAACTCTGCTTCGTCAAAGGCCTTCATAAATGCAAAATCTGTTAAATCAATGTGATGTTCAGTCCCATCCTTTATCACATTGATAAATAAGGCTGTTCCTCCTGCTTCAAATCGCTCTGCTATTTTATAATTTGATTCTTCATCAACATTTATGGTTTCAAAACTGAGTGTTCCGGCATCCATCTCCTTTTTAAATTCAGTTTGCAACAACTTCTTGGTATTATCTTCAATTTTAAGGCAGGTCTTACAACGGTGTGTGGTATAAAAATCGATGACTTTAATTTTACTGCCGGTTTCAGCAGTTGTCAAGGTTTTACTTTTATCCTGAGATTGGCATGAAGCTAATATCAGAAATGCGAGAAATAGAAATTGAAAAATCTTCATTGTTATGTTTTATACTTTTAAAAAATCAAATTGAATGTATATCCTGAAATCATGATGCAAATCGTGACTACTGCAAAGAAAATCCCGATCAGTTTTAGACTCATGACTTTTTTTAGCAACATGGCTTCAGGTACAGACAAGCCAACTACCGCCATCATGAATGCGATAGCAGTACCTAGCGGAATGCCTTTACTCACAAGAACCTGTACGATCGGTAATACTCCGGAAGCATTGGAATACATCGGTACGGCTAATATAGTTGCAACAGGAACAGCTATGGGGTTCTCTTTGGTAAGGTATTTTTCAAAGAATCCTTCCGGAATGTATCCATGCATCAACCCTCCAATGGCAATTCCGACAATTACAAAAGGGACAACTCCCTTCAATATCTTATATACTTCAGTCCATATGATCGGTAATCGTTGACTGAATGGCGTCTTCTGTGCTTCGAATACTTCACTTTCTCTTTGTGCATTGGCCAGAACCTCCTTCACCCAGGGTGTTAAAAATCTTTCTAATTTGAATCTGGATAGTATAATTCCTGCAATCATTCCTAGCAACACACCACTTACCACATATATGATAGTGGTTTTCATTCCAAACAACCCTACAAAAAGACCAATGGCTACCTCATTAACAAGGGGAGAGGTAATTAAAAATGCAAACGTTACTCCCAAAGGAATTCCTCCTTTAACAAAGCCTATGAATAACGGAACTGAAGAACAAGAACAAAATGGAGTCACCACACCAAATGCTGATGCCATAAAATACTCAGCTCCATAAAACTTATTGCGGGATAGAAAGTTTCTGACTTTCTCAACAGGGAAATAACTATTGACGATACCCATGAAGAGAATGACGACAAAGAGTAAGATCAATATCTTAATACTGTCATAGAAAAAGAAATTCAAGGCTTGTGCCATATGGGAATCTCTAGTCATCCCACATAGATCATACACCAACCAATCCGCAAATTGTTGAGTCCAGTCAAACATCAGCTCATTGGTGGTTTACTGTAACAATTCTTTCATCTCATGGATGGAAGGAATACGTCCTTTTACTTTTATATCACCATCAATTACGATAGCAGGAGTCGACATCACATCATATTCCATGATTTTCATAATGTCTTCCACCTTTTCGATTTTAACATCTTGTAATCCCAATTCTTGAACCGCAGTTTCTACCAGGGTTGCCGTCTGTTTACATTTCGGACAACCTGTTCCTAGAATTTTTACATTTTTCATTTTCAGTTTATTTTAATTACAAAACCAGGAAAAACCTGAATAATTATTTACTCAAAAAATGCGGCAAACAACAATTTGGCTTTTCTCCAGTTCTCCTGGTTTATGCAATACTTTGTCTTTGGTGGATCAATGGTTCCTTGTATTAATCCGGCTGTTTTGAGCTCTTTAAGATGCTGTGAAACAGTCGATTGAGCTATAGGCAACACCTCAACTAAATCTCCGGTAAAGCAACAACTCTGGGTACTTAATAACCGTAATATTTCCAATCTCGTGGGGTGGGAAAGAGCTTTTGCAAATCTTGCCATCTCGCTTTGAGAATCAATTGAAAAAGTCTGTTCTGAAATAACTTTCATAGCTCTTAATCGCTTATCGCAAATGTACGATAAGTAAATTTGTAAAGCAACTTAATAGTGAGGATTAAACATTGTAAATATTGATTTCTTATGAGATTTTTATTTACACAGTCAAGAACTACTCCCAAGGCCCATCCCTTGTTACATTAATAAAGGTTTTACCTTCAAGGCGATAAAGTCCACCTCCACCACCTACCCAGAGGCGACCCTCTCGATCGTGAAATATATCTTGTACAGCCCTTACACTAAGGCCTTGATCTTGACTGTAATTACTGAAGGTGTCTTCACTGTAACGGTACACTCCAAATCCTTCAGAACTAAACCAGATATTCCCAGCCTTATCTTCATAAATGATACAAACTTCATCATCACCAATGCTATTCTTGGAGGTATAGTTTGTGAATTCTCCTTGTTCATATCGGCTGACTCCTCCATACCTGGTTCCAAACCACATATTGCCTTTACTATCTTCAATAATAACATCAACATTGTTATTGGTCAGGCCATCATCTTCAGAAAACTGAGTAAATGATTGGTCACCTGTCAGTCCCTTTAATGGATCATATTTAAATGCTCCAAAACCATTGGTACTGAACCAGATGTTTCCTTGCCTGTCTTCAGTAATTGACCAGGCAGTTCTGCTGGTGATGAAATCACCTGACACATCCTCAGGGTAGGGTAATTCAAATGGTGCCCAGATAAAACCATCAAATCGAAATATCCCTTTCTCAGCTCCTGCCCATATATAACCTTTGCTATCAGCGAAAATACTCCAGAATCGTTGCCCCCCAAAGTATTGCTGGCTTGGATAGTTGGTGAATTTTTTGCTGCCGTCACTGTTGCTCGACCAATCGTATTTAACAACACCCTGATCTGTTGCAAACCATATATTTTCTTTAAGATCTTCTGTGATACCGGTGATCTGATAGCCACCGAAGCCTTGCGTAATAGAATAGTAAGAAACGCTATCCTGGTCATAGTGAGCGGCACCATATCCATTGGTGCCAAACCAAAAGTTTCCATTCTTGTCCTGGAATATGTGTCGTATGTATTCAGCAACTTGTTGATCTGGAGGTGTATCTGGCATAGAAGGTGCTTCCTGGCTTTTCTGAACATTATCGGATGCTTTTTCTTGTCCTTTGCAGGATGAACAAAAAGTCAAGATAAAAATTGTAATGCATGCTGATAGAAATAAAGTCACTTGCTTCATGCGTTGATTTCTTTTGATTAAAGGTAATTCCAGGTCTTTTTCTCACACTATTTCAAGTGTAAAATGATGTAATCGAAATGTAAAAGTTAAAAAATTTTAATGGTCTGGATTTCTTTTAACATACATGAGGGACTTTATTGTATGCCAAACATGACTGCATTAGTTTAATTTTTTGAGTCAACTTTTTATAAGAACCATTTAATTAATTGGCCTTTGCAAAAGAATAACCATAATACTACTTTAGCTAAATCTTCCTGCTCCAATTCTTATTATCATTTATCTTGATTTTGACGAATCATTAATTCAAGTAATAGAAGTGATAAATAACTGTCAATGATGGAAATGGCCGAGCTGTCAGACTAGCCATGAATCTTTTTTTGATGAAGGCTGGTTATCCACCAGCATTTATCCTCACTAAAGATAGAAAGAAGT
>JABDLO010000461.1 GCA_013002995.1 Saprospiraceae bacterium
GTCTACTACTTATGTAACATTTATGGTGTTTATGGGGACCTCGCTTGCCGATGGGGCCTGGAGTAGAGAAAGTGCGGTTTATCGAGTATCTGGTGTGATCTCCGTTGTTGGAGGTTGGTTTTTTACAGCACTGGCGGCTTTTACGGCTGCATTTATATTGGCTTGTATTTTCTACTTTGGTGGCCCAATAGCAATCGGTCTAGTTCTAGTTTTCGTAGCAGTGCTTATTTATCGTTCCCACAGATATCATGGGAAAAGAATGGATGATCAACTTGCTTTCGAACAAGGGCTCGACGAAGGTACAATGACAAACGTGCAAATCGTTGAATTGGCCATAAACAACATGACCATTATTTTGGATGGTTTAAAAAATTCCTTGGATAACATATTGGATGCGCTTGCAGCAGAAGACCTACCTAAACTCAACAAAGTCAACCAGAAATTTAAAGAGATAATAAAGCGAGCTGAAAAGATAAAGAGGAAGGCAAGTAAAGCACTTGACAAAATATCTGATGATCAGATTGAAGCCATTCATCTTTACATGCTTGTAGCAGATTACTTAAGCGAAATGACAAGCCATGGTAATAATATTATAAAAGATAGTCTTGATCATGTTGATAATAATCACAAGCCTCTTGTATCCGCTCAAATTGAGGAGTTATCATTTATCCAGGATAAATTCAAAATAAGGATGGATTCAACCATTGAGGTCTTCAAAAATCGGGATTCAGGGGAGGCCAAACGGTTACAGCAGGATCTACAGCTATTTGTAAAAGCGATTAGAACTGCACGTAAAAACCAGATAAAAAGAATCAGGGACCATGAGGTAGGCACCCGAAACAGTGTCCTATACCTTCATTTACTCGGGGAATATAGAAATCTTTCTATGTTTTCAGACCGTCTGGTGAAAGTGCTTGATGAACTTATTCTTGATCCAGTAGAGGATCAGCCTAGTATACGGGCATAAAAAAAGCCCGTTCATTAGGAACAGGCTTTTTTATTAAAAATATCAATATACTTAATCCTTCTTCTTCTCTTTTGGCTGACGCTTCTTCTTTATTTTTAAAGTAAGCTCATCACTTTTCCCATCATGGTTAGCAAGAATAATCTCACCTTCATTGATCTCACCTTTCAGGATTTCTTCAGCTACTGAATCCTCCAGATACTTTTGTATAGCTCTGTTCAATGGACGGGCTCCATATTGTGGATCATATCCCTTTTCGGATAAGAAATCCTTGGCCTTGTCAGTCAATTCCACATCATAACCCAAAGCCCCAATTCTATCAAACAGCTTATCGAGGCTGATATCAATAATCTTATGAATGTCCTCTCTGTCAAGTGAATTGAAAACAATTACATCATCCAGGCGATTCAGGAATTCCGGGCTGAAGGCTTTCTTCAAGGCGCTCTGAATAGTAGACCGCATAACTGCATCGCCACTATCTTCCTTGGATTTTGTTGCAAAGCCAATACCTGATCCAAAATCTTTCAAGTCCCGGACACCAATATTGGAAGTCATTATTACTATAGTGTTTCTAAAATCTACCCTTCTTCCTAGTCCATCAGTAAGAATACCCTCGTCCATAACCTGTAAAAGCAAATTAAAGACATCGGGATGAGCTTTTTCGATTTCGTCAAGCAGAATAACACTATAAGGTTTACGCCTTACCTTCTCAGTAAGCTGTCCACCTTCTTCATAGCCAACATAACCCGGAGGTGCACCAACGAGTCTAGATACGGAAAACTTCTCCATATACTCACTCATATCAATTCTTACGAGGCTATCTTCCTTATCAAATAGGTATGTTGCAAGCACCTTGGCTAATTCTGTTTTACCAACTCCGGTAGGTCCAAGAAATATGAAAGTACCAATTGGTTTTTTGGGATCTTTTAATCCAACCCGAGTCCTTTGAATAGCTTTAGTAAGCTTTTGAATGGCCTCATCCTGTCCAATGACTTTGGATGACAGCTCCAGATCCATTTCAAGTAATTTATTACTTTCCTTTTGAGCAATTCGTTTAGTAGGAATTCCCGTCATCATGGCAATTACATCCGCTACACTATCCTCAGTTACAGAATACCTTTTAGTTTTGGTTTCATCCTCCCACTTCCTCTTCGCCTGTTCAAGTTGCTCTATAAGTTGCTTCTCACTGTCTCGCAGTTGAGCCGCCTCTTCATATTTCTGGCTTTTTACAACTCTATTCTTTTCTTTCTTGATATCCTCAATAGAATCCTCAAGCTTGACAATTTCATCAGGAACATGAATATTATTGATATGTACTCTGGCACCAGCCTCATCCAACACATCAATTGCTTTATCTGGCAAATACCTGTCAGATATATATCTGTCAGAAAGTTTTACACATCCGTCAATTGCCTCATCCGTGTAGTTCACGTGATGGTGGTCTTCATATTTATCTTTGATATTCTGAAGTATTTCGAGCGTTTCCTCAGGGGTGGTAGCATCTACCATCACCATCTGGAACCTTCTTGCCAATGCTCCATCCTTTTCAATATATTGTCTGTACTCATCTAGAGTTGTAGCACCAATACATTGGATCTCACCTCTCGCTAAAGCAGGCTTAAACATATTGCTGGCATCCAGTGATCCTGATGCTCCACCCGCTCCAACAATGGTATGAAGCTCATCAATGAACAGAATTACTTCCGGAGATTTCTCCAGTTCATTCATGACCGCTTTCATTCTTTCCTCGAACTGCCCGCGGTACTTGGTTCCTGCCACCAGTGATGCAAGGTCAAGCGTAACAACACGCTTTCCAAACAACACTCTTGATACTTTTTTCTGAATGATCCGCAGCGCTAATCCTTCCGCTATTGCAGTTTTACCAACACCAGGCTCTCCAATAAGTATTGGGTTATTTTTCTTTCTTCTACTAAGTATCTGGGCTACTCTTTCAATTTCTTTTTCACGGCCAACTATGGGATCAAGTTTTCCATCCTCTGCCAGCTTTGTGAGATCCCTGCCAAAGTTATCCAACACAGGAGTCCTGGATTTTTCTGCTCCTCCTTTTGATTCCCTTCCAGAAGAACCTGATCCAGATCCTCCACCAAAAATTCTTGAAGAATCATCGTCGTCATCCTCAGTTTCAGATGAAGCCAGAGGATTGTCAGATTGATATTCCAGTAACTCTTTTACTACATCATAGCTAACATCAAATTTGTCAAGAATTTGGGTTGCCAGATTATCCTCATCTCGTAATATAGAAAGCAGCAAGTGCTCTGTTCCTATCAACGTACTCTTGAATATTTTTGCCTCGAGATAGGTTATTTTAAGCACCTTCTCCGATTGTCTTGTAAGAGGAATATTTGCCAGGTTCTTTACATTGTGAGTAGCTGTACCTTTAGTCGCCTGCTCAACAGACTGACGTAATTCTTCCAGGCTTACTCCTAATTTTTTCAATAGACTCATTGCCACTCCTTCACCTTCACGGATCATTCCAAGCAGCAAGTGTTCTGTACCAATATAGTCATGCCCTAGTCGTAATGCTTCTTCGCGACTAAGGGATATAACCTCTTTTACTCTGTTTGAAAACTTCGCTTCCATATCTGCCATCTACCCAAATGTAATTGATAAAACTATCACTTTATGAGAATAAATCTAATAAAGTAACTGATAAAACAACATTTAATAACTGTAAAACATTAGTTCGAATCTAATTGTTCATCCCAGGGATAAAACTACCTCTTAAAATCGATGAAGCTTGTGGGCCTTCACACATAATCAGATCCAGAATACTAAGATTAACTGCAAACTGCTTGCCAAACAATTGGAAATATTCCTGAGGCTTAAAAAAATCCGGGTATCCTTCTGAGTTTTTGGCATTGAACTCATTCCTGAAGTCTTTTTCGCCCTTGTTATAATCGTGAATGAAAGTACTGGTTTCTTTCCACTGGATTTTTAAATTCATCATTTTCAGACAAAGTGTCATACTTTCAATACTCAAGTCATAAAGAAAAGTATATCGTTTCTGAAAAAAGGATTCAATATCCCCAATGTAGTGCTCAAAAAATGGAGCTTTCCCATAGGCAGACATTATTGATCTTAAATGCTGATCAATCCAGCTATTCCCTGATACAATCCTAATGTCTTTAATAAGTTTTTTACTTCGCCCCCCCTCAACCGGGACTGATAGTGCCAATACACCATTTGCCGCATTTATTAAGCAACGCGATCTATAAGATTGACGAACATAATTCTCCCATTTCTCAATATAGATCTCATCCTGAAATAACATACTGGATAAATATGCAATGTTGGGAAAATATGAGATGGAGTAGATGGTCAAATTGTTAACAATTATTGGTTAATTGGGTAATTGGGTATGTGCTATAGAATACAAGATCAATAAAACAAGGAAACATCTCCCGCCCCTTCCCGAATAACTTCCCAGTCCTCACCGGTATGATTGGCAATTGTTGAGGGAATATTGCCTCCCACTCCACCATCAATCACGACATCAACTATATGTCTATACCTGTCGAATATAAGTTCTGGGTCAGTTGGATATTCAAGTATTTCATCTGGATCTTTCAGAGAAGCGCTGATTATCGGATTTCCAAGAAGAGATACAATTTCCCTGGCGATATTATTATTCGGTACTCTAATCCCCACCGATTTCTTATTTGCATCAAAAATTTTCGGAACCTTTGAACTTGCCTGGAGTATGAATGTATATGGACCAGGAA
>JABDLO010000490.1 GCA_013002995.1 Saprospiraceae bacterium
CCCTGAAATAGGATGCTAATGCTTGAGTTGAAACAGGACCGTCTTTTCTTAGGTCAGTCTTTACACCTTCTTTAAGATAGTTTGTTAACTCTTTGATATCTACTATCCTATCCGCAGAAATCGACTGGGAGTAAAGAGATGTCATTGGAATTAAAAAAAGTGCAAAAAGCAGTGTTTGCAGAATCCTTTTTGCAGAAACGAAGTCAGAACTCTTATCAAATTCCATATGTGTTACTTTAGAGATGTTTAATACATCAAGGTAAGTTTCAGGTTTTCTTCAACGATCAGTTTTCCTGAATTGACTATTGTATTATTGGAATGTGTATTGTTTTTAGCACCCCATAATAATGCAACCAGTTTCACACGATTGTTTTCAAAAGTGTTGCCAGATATATCAACATTTATAATACCTCTAGAATTCAGCAGGATCCCGTTTTCTTCACTTCTTCCGCAATTTGTAAATGTACTATTGGAGACCAATAGATTTCCTCCTATGGTAGATTCATCATAACCTCCTCTATAGTAATCAATCACATTCTTATTTATGTTCTTAAATTCACAATCATCGATGGTGAGGAACTCGACATTATAATCTCCTCTATCGTTGGTTTCTTCTGATAATTCAATTCCGTTTTCACAATTGAGAAGTTTTGTGCCTTTAAATGTGATTTCGTCTGAGAATGATTGTTTGTAAGCTTTTAATACATAATCGAAATCAGTGATTTCAGAATCTTCAACAGTGAGATTGTAAAGGCTGCTCATATTTTCTTTCATTGTAGCGAATGCGTATTGATTTCCAACACCTGAGATTTTTATTCCTTTGATATATAGGTGTCCTCCCGGCTGCATTTGGAATAATGGTGTTTCTTCTTGTCCTCCATAATTTATGGAAGGCATAGCTCCATCTGATTTTGACCGAATGGTTAGCATTTTGTCTATGGGGATTGATTGATCAATATTGAATGGCCCTCCTTCCAGCTCAATAATATCTCCATGTTCAGCTTCCTCAACGATTTTTGCAAAATTTTCCGGAGTGGTTGATAAAACATTTGCTTCCGGTTCTTCATCCGTAGGATCAAACCATGAAGGCCCGTAATCTGACCTGTTAAACAATGATTCTGGTGCCGGTCCTGAAATGGCACCAACTTGATTGTTTTCTGATCTTGAGTTGCCAAAGATATCGTTTTGAATGCTTTCAAAATCGAACCCTACATAAACCTCTGTATTGCTTAATGCTCCCACGGTGTATAAATGGTCATCAACTTTTTCTATGTTAAAATCATTATCATCCAGACCTTCTATCTTTTCATATTCTGCTGCCTGATTATTAATGTAATTGCTATAAAATTTTACTCCATCAATCTTATCGTGAGCAACAATAGGTTGAGAATCAGGAGATTCATTATAGATGAGGTTGTTGGCTAATATGGTTCTTATAGCCCTTGCAGACCTGATCTCTGATGGAGGGAGTACATCACTTTGGCTAATGTTGGTGCCCACACCAAATTGCCATGGAGATGTGCAGTTGATCCATGTATTATGTGCTACTACAACATCTGTTACTTGATTATACCTGTTAAGGGGTGATTTAGGAATTCCATTCATGATTGCCAAAGGACTTCTAAACGCCTGTCCTTTAAGGTTGTAGAAGTAGTTGTTAGTAATCCAGTGACCTGTATTGATGATTCTTACGCCGCCAATATTCTCTGAATTGTCACCTATGAAATAGTTCCCATCAATGATGCAGTAATTGCCATGTCTTGTAACCAATGATCCTTCAGACTGAAAGAAAACGTTGTTCCTGAATTCATTGAAATTAGATTTGCTTGAAATGACTTCAACCTCTCCATTACACCTATCGAATAGATTATTCTGTACTAATGTGTTGCTTGGCGCCATTGAAGTTC
Organism: Saprospiraceae bacterium; assembly: GCA_013002995.1. Lineage (GTDB taxonomy): Bacteria > Bacteroidota > Bacteroidia > Chitinophagales > Saprospiraceae > JABDLO01. The sequence continues at coordinate 1,908 of JABDLO010000490.1, forward strand.
CACTGTTACCGATTTGAATTGTTTCTGCACTAGGACCTCCTTTACGAGGTCTGGGACCAAAATAGTTGTTAACAATTTGATGATGATTCCAGATGCTCTGATTACCTCTTAGCAGTACCCTTGTGGTTGGTCCACGATTGGATTTCCCCGCAACATAACAATGATCTAAGGCATTGTTTCTGCCCCAGAATACAACCCAGGAATCTGCATCGTCTCTTTGCAATTTGTTGAAATCTTTAATGACACATTGTGTTACCTTGCAATTATTGGCCAGTTGTTCCTCGTCAATCCTGAACTGAATGACGCCTTCATTAGGAGAGAACCCATTTCTGAAATAAAGACCTTTGATCGTTATATAATCACCTCCTAATTTTATAAACGATTCTCCTTCAATAAAAACTTCACCTGGAGTTTCAGCTTCAATAACAATGGGGCTGTCTTCTGTTCCGACTTTAGAAATTTCCAACTGAACATTATTCCATATACCATTGGCCATTACAATGTTATCACCGGCTTTGGCGTTGGCTATCGCTTCTGTTAATTGATCCGAATCTTCAACGTAGATCTGGTTATTGGTCTGTTGGCAACTGATTGTAAATAGTAATATGGCAAGAAGAAGGAATGGATTTTTCATAGTGCAAGATTGAAGGTAAAAAGTGAGATCGAAGTTAAGGTTTTAACTTGCGGCTTTCCATATTTCATGGATTGATTTTAAATCCTTTTTCATGGCGTCATAAACAACCCCATGATCTACACTTATTTCTGACTTGCCTTTTTCTGCTCCGCCAAGGTCATACTCCAGGTGTAATGATACTGGTGGATTTAAATTGTATTTCTTCAAGATCTTGAAATAGCCCAGGAAGTCCACCATGCCTTCACCTATTGGTGTATTTATTGGTTTCCATTTTCCATCCACTTTTCCCCATTTGAAATCTTTAAGAACGATGGTTTTGATATTGGGGTACAGGAGTTTCAATCCATTCTCCCATGAAAGCCCACCTTCAACCAAAGCATGCCTGATGTCATATTGAACACCGAAATAATCCTGATCTGCTGTTTCCAACAACTTATGAATTTCCCAATAGGATGCACCAATGCTTTGACCTGCATGGTTTTGGTAACAACCTATTAGGCCAAGATTTTTGTTGAGATGACTGAGTTCTCTAATCGCGGTTTGATATTTTACCAATGAATGGGGCATGGTCATATTTTCCTGGTATTTAAACCAGTTTAATCTGTAAAACTTAATGCCGGATTGAGCAGCTTTGGTAAGTAGATTGACGTCGATTGGATCGTGAGCTGATCCAACTCTTGTAGTAATCATTTCGCATGTTGAACCTGCATTTCTTATAGAATCAATGGCAACTTTCAATTTGGAATCAACATCTTCTGGTTCTACGTGGCCTCCTGGCCTTACAGTGAGGTCAACTCCTGAGAAGCCCAACTCTGCTGCCATTTCTCCGCATTTCTTGTAATCCAGAAATTGGAGATGTTTTGAAAAAATATGAATGGAAAGTCCTTGGGTTTGAAATTTAAGAGGCTTAGGAATTATATTAATGAGAGGAATTGTGGATGCAGCCATTCCGGCAGTTTTGATGAATGCTCTTCTGGAGGTTTTGTTCATAATAATTCGATAACTAAATTGATAAAAATATCACTTATTATAGTGTATGAAAACTCTTGTTTATGAGTTGAAAAACTATCTGAAGGTAAGGTATGAAAGAAATATTTATTCCTTTCTCTTTCTGGTCCAAAAATCGATTTGAACTTCAACAACATCAGCAAGGAATTCGGGCATTGAGGTGTGTTGAAATTCACTTCCTACACCGTAATCAAGCCTGTTGATTGTAGTCCTTGCTTTGAACCCGATTACATTGCCATCTGCTTTTACAATTTGAAATGGTAAGATTAAATTTTTTGTAATGCCATGCATGGTGAGCTTTCCATGCGCTTCAAAATTTGAGAAATTTACCTGTTGGATGGAATCACTCTCGAAAGTAATCAATGGGAATTTTTCAACATCGAAGAAATCTGACGATTGTAGATGATCATCTCGATCTGGGATACCGGTATTAATGCTGGAAGCTTTGATCTCAGAAATTATCTTAGAATTTGATAAATCTTCATCATCCCATTCCATAAAGATTTCATAATCTGTGTACTTACCGGTTACCACAGAAAACCCTGCAATTGAAATGCTAAACCCTATGGTTGAATGATTGGGTTCGACTTGTAGATTCTTTGTCTGGGCACTCAGTAAATGTGTGAATAGTAACAGGATAATAATGGGTGAAAATTTCATTTTGATATTGGAAGTTTCATAGATAAAACGGAAATAAAGCAGGATTCAGTCTTGATTCCTAATATGCCTAAAAATCAATTGTATACTAGAAGGTGATATTTAACTTGATGATCAATTAATTGATAATGAATAAATTGTACCATCGTTACTCCCAAAGATAACAGACTTGTTTTTAATTAGAAGGGGAGCGGAGAAGACGCTTGAACTGGTTTGAAATACATCTAAAACATTCCCATCTTTTCTGTTAAGAATAACTAGTTCTCCGGTATCCTTAGGATCATATGAGTTTCCTCCTCCATAGATCACCCAATCAGTTGTAACTGACGCTTTTGCATATATGTTCTTTTTTCTGGTACACGTCCATAGGAGTCGCCCATCATTTGCATCTAATGCCAACATTGAAAAATTGTCTGAACCACCGACATAAAGTGTATCATTCATCACTACGGGGTCACTAATGAGCCAACCCCCATTAGGATCTGTGTAAGTCCATTCCTTCTGCCCATCTTCGGTCCATAACACATTAAGCATGTGGTTCCTGGCTCCAAAGAATAGCTTGCCTTTATGGATTATAAACTCAGATGCAATTCCTCCAAATGTTGCATAGGGTTTCTTCCTGTATGTACGTTTCTTCCACCTAAGCAATTTTGATTCAATATCATAACAGTATACCACTCCATTCCAATCACCTATATAAATCCTGCCTTCCTGAATTAATGGGGTTGACCGAATTGGCACATTACCAGAAAGTGTAATTTTAAATAATACCTCTCCAGAATTAATATGAAATCCCAACACTTCACCATGTGAAGTTCCAGTATAAATAAGTTCATCATAAACTATTGCGGATGCATGCTTGTCATCATATGGATCCAGAATGTACAAATAGTCGACACCTGAATAAGTGAATTTTTCAGCTTCCTTTCCTAAGTCATATTTCCAAATCAGAGCTCCTTCATGCTTATTGAGTGCATAGTAAGTATTTCCGGATTCAAAGAAAACTATATTGTTAATCAATAGAGCTTTAGCTTGAACCTTACCATCAGTCTCAAACTTCCAGTTAATCTTTCCATTTTTTAAGTCAATGGAATAGAAATCACCCCCTTCATTTCCGACATAGATGTTTTGATCATCATTCACAGGGCCGCCTAGGATCTTACTATTTGTTTCAAGTTTCCACCTCATTTCAAAAGATTGAGCTTTAATAGATGGTGAATAAGAAATCATCACCGTAGTAAGTATGAAAAACAGGAAAGATGTAATTATTTTCATGACTTTAAAGATGTGCTGCAAATTAATTGAGATGTAAAATAAGGACTTTCAATATCCAACATGGTAAGATAATTCACTTAACACTTCGTCAAGACATTTTACCTGCCAATCATGGTTCCACTCATGACAGCCATGTAGCCGCCGAGTCCGCCTAAGATATTTAGAGTACAATGAATGGCTATTCCGAGGTAAACATTTTTAGTTTTCCATACCACATAACTTAAAAGAATACCTATTGCTATTAAGGCTATGAGATTATGTGGTTGCCAAAAATGGTATAGACCAAACATTACTCCATTCACTATTGGTGCCCATTTTTTTAGATAGGCCATTCTAGGTAATAAATATCCCCGGAAAAATATTTCTTCAGCAACAGGCCCTATAAAACCATCAATTAGGATACCCGCCAGAAATACCTTGGCAATTAGATCTATGTTTTCTGTACCATAAGTAGGATTGAAATACCACTCTGGTAACCAGCCAAAAATAGATTCTCTTAAATACAGTCCTATCGGAAATAAGGGTATGTATATTACAATGCATCCTAAAAGGCCGGCAAGTGTCCATAAAAGAAATTTCTTTGGAGAAATTTTCTTTCTATAAGGAATTAGTTCTATTGAGTTAATGCCTGTATCATATTTCTTTGAACTTCTCCATAGGTGAGCAACCACTAATGGAAGAAGAATTCCTATTTCAGCTATTAATAAAACAGAAAAACCCGGCATACCGGCATTTATTACCAAAGGGCTGATCCAGACATAGAAAATTGTAATTACTATGCCGACATAAAAATGATTGAAAACTTGTTTATTAAATGGAATTTGATCGACTATTTGATTCATGATTTAAATTTTTAATGAATCTAAATCAGAAAGAATTGATGTTCGACCGAATACATGTATTCGAACGGATTATTGGAAATCATTTTATTGGTACAGCTTTCTATATGCAGTCGGAGTCATACCCGTCTTTCTTTTAAACTGTGTATTGAATGAAGACTTAGAATTAAAACCTACTTGATACATAACTTCTAGTACAGTCAGTTTAGGATCTTTATTAGATTCTAGTATGCTTTTTGCCTCCTCTATTCGATAATGATTGATGAGGTCATAGAAATTTTCAGCCATAGAATTATTAATTACATATGAGATGAGTCTTTCTGAGGCGCCAACATGATCAGATAAGTCTTTTAGGGTGAGACTAGGATTAGTGTACAGCTTTTGTGCCACTAAAGAGGTGGATATTTCATGTTTCCATCGAATTGATTCATCTACGGGTAATTTAAATGCAGTTTCAGAAACCGGTGAAACATAAAATAATGGTTGGTTAAGTGCAGATAGTAAGATTTTGGCTGTAAGGAGAATGGAAATGAGAAGCAATAAGTGAAAGAGAATGGAGAATATATTGTCGTTAGCTAAGTATTGAATGATAGTTGTTAAAAGTGAAAGTATGAAAATGATTAAGATCATCCTCAATAATTCAAAGACCCACTGGATGTCAATGGAAGAATGAAAATTTTGTAATTGATCTTGATGTATTTTTAGAGTTTTTCTTGCATATAGAATGTAAGTTAATACATGAAAAAAGAATGGAATCATACCTAATAGTACCCAGATGTTTTTTTGCTGAGAAATAATCAATTGTATCAACTCCCTCACTTCATCCAAGGGAGTCGTGATGTGATACCAAAGAATGATGAATTCGAACACAAGGAAAGGAGTTAAATGGAGTAATTTCTCAAAGCTCCATTTGAACTTCCTATTCTTTAGTTTTAAACTAAAAAAGTAAATAAGTGGACCATAAAGCAAGACGAATGGGTCTTCCCAAAGTGCTAACATGGGAAAGGTAATTAGAAATCCATTGATGAGTAAGATGCCGTCAAGAAAATTTAAAGCAAGAAGTAAAAAAAAAGCCCCTAACCATGCCAAACCTGCAGACCTGGCTTTATCTTTTGTGATTAGAAAAAGTCCTAACAAAACAAATAAACTGACGGCTACAATGGAAAGAACCTCTATTGGACTCAAGGATGCAAAGGTTTAATTATCTATGTAATACAAAATATCCAATGAAGATCGATTTATTATTAGATTAATTGTGCATTCACTTTATCACAATTTTTTTGTACCCACTCAATTGAAGATTGTATTCTGATAATTGCTTCATTTGAAAATGCTTTCAATTCGTCATTTTCACTATGAGCAACAAGTTTCTTTCTGAATGTCAAAATCCTTGACTGTTGCTTGAGAATAGCATTGATTAATTGGTTCTTGTTGTCCAAACTATAGGTCTTACATAATGAAGCAATCTTGTTAATCTGAATTTCATCGGATACTTCATAAACTCCAAAATCTAAAAATGTCCAAAGAAAATAGGCCACATCATCAATCCTGGAACCAGGTGCCGCCTCATCAAAATCAATAATTCCAACGGGAGAACCATTCCTGAAAATCATATTCCATGGAGCAAAATCATTGTGACATATTGTTTCTGCACCCTTACACAGATGACTATTGGCGTTAATGTCATGGAAGGCTTTCAGGATTAATATGGAATGTTTTAATTGTTGGGCGGTGAATTCAACCCCTCGCGGGACATTACCTTCAAGGTAGGATAGCATTTCTCTTCCATTGTTGTCAAAACCAAGGAACCTGGGAGAATGTTGAAAGCCATTCAGTTCAAGATGATCTAATAAAGCTTTGGTGAAATTGGAATTAACACTCCCGACACGATATACAATCTGTCCTTTTCTAAACACGGACTCATTATTTTGTCCGCCATTGAGTATTTCAATCTCAGTTTGCATCTAGATCTATTCTTTTTCCTCTTTAACTCCCTTGTAGATATTTCGTATCAATAGTGCAAGAGGAAATCCAATGATCCATCCACATTTCATATCCTTTACAGCGTAAGTATCATTGTAAAGAAATGGTACGGCTTTAAAAAATAAGATAATTGCAAGTAATAAAATGGACTGTAGATACTTATTCATGTTTTCGGTTTTAAACATTCCTCAAATATTAATCATTTTTTACTCGAGATGCTTTATCCATTCCATCTGTAAGATAATCCAGGGTTACTTTTACAAATACAGTCTCTTGATAATTATCTTTTTCGAAGACCAGTCCGATGTCTCCATTCTCAAGGATGGTCATTGAAGAGTAGGCTGAAGAACCCGGGTATATTGTTTTTCCGGAAGTCCAGGTAATCCCTTCATCATAACTGATCTTTATGGTCATATTCTCCCTTTTGTCAGGTGCATTGGCATTAGAAAACAACAACCTGTTCTTATCCCATCCATTTTTTTCTGATGTATATCTGATGATACTTGCATTACATGATGGATCAATCAACTGACTGTCGCTTGTTGATGTCCAAGTCATACCATAATCTTGTGATCTGTGAATATACCTGGATCCAGATTTATTTACTCTACTATTGACCATAAGTGATCCATCAGCCAACTCGATTACTTTGGATTCATCTCCAGGGATTATGGGTGAATCAATTAACTGCCACATTTTTCCATTATCACTGCTTTTAAATAAATGAGTTCCATGCTCTAAATTGACCAGGGTGTGTATCAGATCTCCATTGCTGTGATATATCCCTCTTCCTGAAGTGATGAACTTAAAATCATTTTTCCATTCTGGTTTAGAGATTTGATCTGTTATGTCTCTTGGTGTAGACCATATCTTTCCATGATCCTTGCTTTTCATAATTTTCAGATAGTATACATCTCTTTCGTTTCGTAGATCCATATAATTGAAAAACAAGATGATCTCACCGGTATTTTCATTGAGGATCATGGAAGGGTCAGATGCAGATTGTCCGGTAGAGTAGTCTACAATGGATCGGATATCAGACCACGTATTTCCGTTGTCAGTACTTCTTCTGATTACAATGTTGATATCATCACTCCATTTCAGGTCTCCACAAGATGGAACCCGCTCATCAATGGCTACTATTAAGTCTCCATTTTTAGCTGTAATGATTGCCGGGATCCGGTAACATGATACAGTAGTATCAGTATTACCATTGAAAAGAACAGTATAATTTAAAGATTCATTAATGGATTGAGAGACGATTGGAAATGACAGTGTCAATAAAAAGTATAGGAGGTAATAACGTGGAGAGTTACAAAGATTTCTTTCGTCCATAAGTTGAAAGTACAACTATTCTTAAGCATCGATTTATTATAATAGTCTTATTCTTTCAACTGAAGAATTCCACCATCAGGTGTGTCCGGAAAATCAGCTATTTTATTTATCTCCAGGATCTTACTATATGCATAAAAAGGATCATCCAATATGATGGGTAGATCTTCCAGAAACTCAGGGTAAAAGGTTTCATTAGAAGAATACACGTTGTTTCCAATTGTATTGAGTTGACTGCTCATACCAAATACAATGGCTAAAACAGCCACTAATCCAGCTGCAATGCTCAGATTGCGATAGAATGCAACTTTTTGCTTAGCCTTTCTTCTTGCTAGCTTATCCTTGACAGATCGCCAGGTGCGATCATGAGGCTGTACTCTATGAGACCTGATATGATCGAAGTTATTATTCATGGTATCTGTATTTAAGTTCTTTTTTTTTAATCAGTTCTCTCATCTTTTTCTTGGCAAGTATGAGTTGAGACTTGCTTGTATTAATACTTATGTCGAGATGTTCTGCGATTTCACGATGTTTATAACCTTCAATTACATGCATGTTGAATACTGTGCGATATCCCGGAGGTAGTCCTTCAAGGATTTTTATTAGTTCATTGTACGACAGCCTTGATACAATATCATCGACATAAGCCGGCTCCTTTACTTCACTCAATTCCACACTCATATTAAGTGTGTTCTTCTTCCTAAGCGACATCAAAGCTTCATTAACTGTAATTCTCTTCATCCATCCTTCGAAACTTCCCTGACCTTTGAATGAGTCAATCTTTGAAAAAATCTTAAAAAATGCCTCTGATAAAATGTCTTCAGCATCTTCAACTGTTCTGGCATATCTAAGGCACATTGAAAATAAGACCGGGCTGTACAGGTCATATAGCTGTCGCTGACCACTGGAATCACCTTTTTTACATAATTCTATGATATGTGCGATATGTTGATCCAATCAGAGTTTTTTATAGCTTAAATGAAGTTAAGGGTTTCAACAGGAAAACCCTTTAATTCATTCCTTTTATTTAAGATGATTGAAAGCGTGAAGTTGGTGTGTGCTAACGCCAAATATTATTTGGGGATAAGTGAAGTGATTCAAAAACTATCTTAACACTTACAGACAACTCACTGAAAGCCAATACTTCAGCTTTTTTAAGTCTCGGATATTCCACATACGAAACATAAAAAGAGCTTCGTCTTGACTTCCAGGCAGTTATCTTCAGAAATCAACATAGTTTTTTAATTACTTCAAAGCAAGAAAATGAATATCTTTACCCCCTTCAAGAAAAATCATTGTTATGAAACTCCAGAATGGAACATATCACCTAAGTGGTAACGTAGCTTTAAATGAGCTCGTTGAAAAATATGGATGTCCCTTGTATGTCTATGATAGTGAAGTCATTAAAAGGCAGTATAATAAACTGAAGGATGCCTTCACATATAAGAAGATTAAACTCAACTATGCATGTAAGGCATTGACCAATATTAATATCCTAAAGTATGTCAGGTCACTGGGAGCCGGTCTTGACTGTGTATCGGTTCAAGAAGTGAAGCTTGGATTAATGGCAGGATATGCTCCTGAGGACATTCTTTACACACCCAATTGTATTTCAATGGATGAAATCGAGGAGTGTGTAGGCCTGGGAGTTAAAATAAATATTGATAATACATCCATACTAGAACAGTTTGGCCATCAATTTCCTGACTATCCCGTGTGCGTCAGAATCAATCCTCATATCATGGCAGGAGGAAATACCAAGATATCCACGGGGCACATCGATTCAAAATTTGGAATAAGTGTTTACCAGATGCCTCTTGTAAAGCGGATCATTAAAGCTACAGGCCTTCGGGTTAATGGTATGCACATGCATACCGGTTCAGAGATCCTGGACGTAGACGTTTATCTAAGAGGTGCAGATATCCTGTTGAATGCTGCGATGGATTTTGACGGATTGGATTACATTGACCTGGGGAGTGGATTCAAAGTGTCCTATAAAAACGACGGCATAGAAACCGATATTAAGGAGCTGGGAAGTAAACTGACTGAAAGGTTTGAGGAATTCTGTGAAGCATATGGCAAAGAACTGACTTTGGAGTTCGAACCAGGTAAATATTTAGTAAGTGAAGCTGGTCTTTTTCTTGTAAAAGTTAATGTTGTAAAGCAAACAGTTTCAACTGTTTTTGCAGGTGTAGATAGTGGATTAAATCATCTGATCAGACCTATGTTTTACGATGCTTATCACGAAATTTCTAATATCTCCAATCCGGAAGGAAAAAAGAGGATTTATACAGTAGTCGGTTATATATGTGAGACAGATACATTTGGTGTAAACAGAAAGATCCCGGAAGTGAGAGAAGGTGACATCCTTGCATTTCAAAATGCCGGAGCATACTGTTACATGATGTCTTCTAATTACAATAGTCGGTTCCGGCCTGCAGAAGTTATGATTTATGAAGGCAAGGACTACTTGATCAGGAAAAGAGAGACAATGGATGATATCATTAAAAACCAAATTGAACATGAAATCTTTGAACCAGCAATTCAGATATAAAAGCCTATTATTCCTATTCTTATTGGGGCTAATATGGAGTTGTAAAACTGACTCTAAAGCCACTAGGGTTGAAATAGACAATCAATATGTTACCGCTATAAAGAAGGATCAGATCATTCTTGAAAGTGGAGATGTATTTGATCTGCCTGTTACCGATTCTTCTTTTGTCTATTACCTGGTCAGGCATGCTGAAAAAGATACTTTACCAAAGGATAATCCAAGGTTAACGGAGCAGGGATATGAAAGGGCAGCCAAGTTATATGATATGCTTAAAGGTACAAGGATTGATGCGATCTACTCAACTTTTTACATGAGGACCATGGAGACTGTTGACTCTCTTGCTGATGCAAAAGGGATGAAAATATTTCCGTACACGCCTCAAGGGTTTAAGGAACTACATAAAAACATCGTTGAGAATTCAGAGTATCGCAGGATACTGGTTTCAGGACACAGCAATACAACTCCAGTAGTCGCCAATTACCTGTATGATAAAAACCATTTTCAATCCTCATTTGATGATAAAGACTATGACAATTTTCTTATTGTGGTAGATAATGGACCTGAGGAAAAATCACTTTTTAGTTTAAAATTCAAACCTTAAGTTAACGTACAACCCATGGAGATAAAGAAACGGTATAATCCGCAGGAGACAGAAGATAAGTGGTACTCTTATTGGAGGGAACATGGTTATTTTCATTCAGAACCGGATGATCGAGAGCCATATTCTATAGTAATCCCACCGCCTAATGTTACAGGTGTGTTGCATATGGGGCATATGCTCAATAATACCATTCAGGATGTGCTGGCTAGAAAGGCAAGGCTGGATGGGAAAAATGTGTGTTGGGTTCCTGGAACTGATCATGCTTCTATTGCCACAGAAGCTAAAGTGGTAAGGATGCTGAGAGAGAAAGGGATAAAGAAGTCGGATCTCACCAGGGAAGAATTTCTTGAATATGCATGGAAGTGGAAAGAAGAATATGGGGGTAAGATCCTTAAGCAACTGGAAAAGTTGGGCACTTCATGTGACTGGGAAAGAACTGCGTTTACCATGGATGAAACACGTTCAGATTCAGTAATTAAGGTATTCGTTGATCTCTACAAGAAAGGGAAACTCTACAGGAAAAAGAGAATGGTCAACTGGGATTCAGAAGCCAAGACCGTATTATCCAATGAGGAAGTAATCTATAAGGAGGAAACAACCAATTTATGGTATGTGAAGTATAAGATCAAAGAAGAGGATGATTATCTAACGATAGCAACCACAAGACCTGAAACCATCATGGGAGATACTGCAGTGGCAGTTAATCCTAATGATGCAAGATATAACCATCTTGAAGGCAAGCATGTGATTGTACCTATTGTTAATAGAGAAGCACCGATCATATTCGATGATTATGTGGATGTGGAATTCGGTACGGGAGCTCTGAAGATTACACCAGCTCATGATGTCAACGATTATGAAATCGGATTGAGACATGACCTTGAGGTCATTGATGTATTGAATCCTGATGGCACGATGAGTCCTGAGGCGGAAGTTTATATAGGTGAAGATAAACTGATCGCAAGGAAGAAAGTAGTAAAGGATTTAAAAGAAGCAGGTCTCATTGACAAAATTGAAAACCTAACCCACAATGTGGGGCGATCTGAGCGTACTGACGTAATCGTTGAACCCAGGTTATCACTTCAGTGGTACGTGGATATGAAACAACTTGCTGAGCCAGCCTTGAAGGCGGTTGAAACAGATGAAGTTGAATTCTTTCCTAAAAATCAAAAAAACCTCTATCGGCATTGGATGGAAAACATCAGGGATTGGTGTATCAGCCGTCAATTGTGGTGGGGTCATCGCATTCCTGCCTGGTATTATAAAGATGAAGTATTCGTTGCTGAGACTGCTGAAGAAGCTTTAGTTGAGGCGAGAGATAGATTCAACGATCCATCTTTCAGTATGGATGACTTACTGCAGGATGAAGATGTACTAGATACCTGGTTTTCTTCATGGTTATGGCCGATCTCCGTATTCAATGGATTTCAGAGTAGGAGAGAATTGGATTATTATTACCCTACATCGGTATTGGTAACAGGATGGGATATCATTTTCTTGTGGGTGGCCAGGATGATCATGGCTGGTTACGAGTGGGAGGAGAAGAGACCCTTTAAGCACGTATACTTTACAGGGATGGTAAGGGATAAGCAAAGGAGGAAGATGAGTAAATCTCTTGGGAATTCTCCTGATGCTACACAACTCCTGAGTGAATACGGAGCGGATGGAGTCAGATTTGGGATGTTGATGAGCTCTCCGGCTGGAGGTGACTTGTTATTCGATGTAAAGTTGTGCGAACAAGGTCGTAATTTCTGTAATAAAATCTGGAATGCATTGAGACTTGTCAATGGATGGGAGTCCAGCGAAGAAGCCATTTCTAGTAAGGATCGGCTTGCTTGTAACTGGATTACCGAAAGATTCAACCAAGTAATTGCTACGACTGAAAAGAATTTTAATGAATACAAGCTATCAGATGTATTGATGGACCTTTATTCTTTAGTATGGAGTGACTACTGCTCATGGTTTCTGGAAATGCTTAAACCAGCCAAAGGAGAGAAGATCTCTGCAGTTGCTAAAGATCATGCAATTGCAGTCATGGAGCAAATATGCGTCATATTGCATCCATTTATGCCGTTTATTACGGAAGAAGTGTGGCATATCATTAAGGATAGAAAAGAAGGTGATGATTGTATGATCAGTATTTATCCTGAAGCAAAATCTTTTAATGCTGATCTATTGAATAAAATTGAGAAAGCAAAAGGAATGATATCAAGCATCAGGGATATCAGAAACAAACAGGGTATTAAGAATTCTGAAAAGCTAGTTCTTCATGCACAACCATCTGAGATCATGAGTGCTTGTTTTGAGCAAGCAGGATTTGAAGATGTTATCATGAAACTGGCGAATCTGGAAAGCTTTACGATCCACAAGGAAAAAGTAGATGGAGTCTCATTTATCTCCGGAGCTGATAAATTGATCCTTGAAGTCGGGGATGCTATTGATGCTGAAGAAGAAATCGGAAAGCTTGAAAAAGAATTGGAATATCAGGAAGGTTTCGTTACAAGTGTAAAGAAGAAGCTTGACAATGAGCGATTTGTTAACAACGCTCCCGAAGCTGTCGTGAATAATGAAAGGAAAAAACTAGCTGACGGTCTCAAACGTATTGAACTTATTAAAGAGACTCTGGCTTCATTGTCCTAAAACAAGACATCACTCATAGTGAATATTCCTTGTTTGTCAAGGATCCATTCAGCTGCTAAGACGGCTCCCATGGCAAAACCCTTTCTGGACTTTGCCACATGCTTTATGGTAATATCGTCTATATCAGATTCATATTTAATGATATGAGTGCCCGGGACATCTTTGATTCTTTCAGCAGATATTGGTAATGTGTTATGGTCGATTTCCGGATTGAGCTCCCATTTTTCATATTGATGATGATTTTCAATAAGGTTTTCTGCCAATGTAATTGCAGTTCCACTGGGTGCATCTTTCTTGGAGGTGTGATGAATTTCGTGGATTCCGGCATTATATTCTTCATAAGGAGCCATCAAGGAAGCCAATCTTTTGTTCAACTCGAAAAAGAGATTCACGCCGATTGAGAAATTGCTAGCATATAAAAAAGCACCTCCTTTATTTGTACAAAGTTCATCAATTGCTCTTTTCTGATCCAGCCATCCTGTTGTACCGCTGATTATAGGAATCCCTTCATTGATACAGTGGTATATGTTTTTGAATGCACTTTCAGGATGAGAAAACTCTATAGCTACATCAGTCGTTCCGGGTTTCAATGAACCTAATTTTTCTTCTGAATTCAGGATATGTGATATTGTATGGTTTCTTTGAAGCAATATCTGTTCAATTTCTTTACCCATCTTTCCGTAACCAATAATTGCTACTCGCATGATCTATAAATTCTTGATTTTAGCTGCAAGATAGTTGAATCAGTGAAGATTATATAAACTATGTATACGTGGGATGATGTGTGAAGAGGAGATAAAGTTTTTTAGATTGATATTCAGTTGGTTATGAATAATTGTTGAATGTTTTGGTTTAGAATTGAAGTGAATTACTATTTTTGTGTCATCCCGTGATCCTCTATCCCTCATTGTAGAGATCTAAAAATTAATTGAACATGAGTTGGTTTACAAGACTCAAGGATGGTATTCAGACCGCCACTAAATTTAAGAAGGAAGCTCCTGATGGCTTATGGAATAAGTGTAAGTCCTGTGGTGAGATGACTACCTATAAGGAGTTGAAAGAGAATCTTTTTATATGTCCGCATTGTGACTATCATACCAGGATAGGATCGCATGACTATTTTGATATTTTATTCGATGGCAAGTTCAATTTGCTTTTTGAGGATTTGATATCAAAGGATTTTCTTGAATTTAAGGATTTAAAGACTTACAAGCAGCGGCTTGAAGCGAGCTGGGAGAAGACTGATCTTGGTGATGCAATTTCTGTTGCAGAAGGAAAGATTGCCAGGAAGCCTATTGTAATCGCTGCCATGGATTTTAATTTTATCGGCGGTTCAATGGGAAGTGTTATGGGAGAAAAGATTTCCAGGGCTGTGGATCATTGTATTTCCAACAGAACTCCTTTTATGATCATCTCTAAATCTGGTGGAGCCAGAATGATGGAGTCTGCCTTTTCATTAATGCAGATGGCTAAGACCTCTGCTAAACTCACACTTCTGGCTAAAGCCGGACTTCCTTACTTTTCATTTTTAACAGATCCTACTACAGGTGGTGTAACTGCATCATTTGCGATGTTGGGAGACATCAACTTTAGTGAGCCCGGTGCATTGATTGGATTTGCTGGGCCCAGGGTGATAAAAGAAACCATAAAAAGAGAATTACCTGATAAATTTCAGACTTCCGAGTTTTTAGTTGATCATGGGTTCCTGGATTTTATAGTCCATAGAAAAGAGCTCAAATCCAGACTGGATGATATGCTATTCCTTTTCCAGGAAAGTAAAAAAGAGGAAGTTGCTTAAAGGTACATGACTAAGAACTCAGGTGTAAAAGGCCTGAATTCTTCAATTAGATCCTGTATTAAGTTGTATGATCCCTGATTTACTGCATATTGAAAGAAATTATCTTGTCTTTCCTGAAGCCCATTTCCAGGGAACAGCTTATCTTTTAACTTTCTAATCTGATTTATCGTTACTTCTTCTTGCTGTTTGATGGTGCGTTTTAACCTGGACTCAATTTGATCAATCACTTTGAGTTGTTTAACTCTTTCTGCCTGTATCCATTTAGAAATAGTAGGATCAATGACCTCAGCTTCTTTGCTTATACCTGTAAATAATTGAGATAACTCACCTTTGTGTCTTCCCAGGTCTATATTGATTTCACTCTCCCTCTTGATATAATGATTGATGATGTCATCAACATGTGGAAAAAAAGATGGGATATCCATATCCAGCTTTCTGAGTAGTTTTTGGCTGGATTTATCAACAAGAAGGGCTGAATTCCTTCTCATGAGGATAGGAAAGGGTACATTGAAATGCTCAAATTGAGATTTTCTTTCCAGCCAATAAGCTATTTCTCCACCACCACCGATGTATGCAAGATTAGGAAGTATGGATTCCTGGTAGATTGGCCGCATGATAACATTAGGGCTGAATCTTTCAGGATGATTATGAATTTCTTCTTTAATCTCAGCCTCAGAAAATGAAATTTCTGTATCTACAAGCTGATAACGACCATTCTCATAAGTGATTCTTGTTCTGAAATTATCCTTCAGATAAAAGAAGTTGATATCTCTGGGGTGAGCTTGATTGGAAATTCCTCTTTCTTCCAGAATTTGTTGAGTCTTAAGAACCAAATTTTCAGACGGTCTTTTGATGATCTCTTCAATGATGTGATCGGAAAAAGCAGCTTTGAATTCTTTTCGATCCATATCGACCACGAGTAATCCAAAATTCGCAAATAATTCATTGACAATATTAAAGTTGAAGTGTTTATAAATTGTACTGCCATTAAGTGCCTCATACAGTATGTTTCTAATCTGACTGGCATGTTCTGAACTGCCCAGGATTTCAGAAAATTGATTTACAACATCATCTAGTTTTTCAATGGGCATACGACCGACAGCCCCACCGGCATTTTCATTCCATTCAATTCTTTTGTTGAATATATTACAGTGGTTGATCTCTTCAAAATCATGATCTTCACTACCACTTATAAAAATAGGGACAAAGTGTTGATCCGGGTATGCATCACTCAATAAGTGACAGCTTTTTATTACCGAACATATCTTATAAATGTAATAAAGAGGCCCGGTTAATAAGCTAGGTTGATGTGCTGTAACTAGTGTGAATGTGTCTTCTTCATTTAATGCACTTAGGTTGCTGAGCTGTGATGGAGTCAGGCTTCTTTTTTCATAGATCCCATGGATTTGGGATATGAGTAGTTTCCTGTCAACAGGCTTCTTTTTTCTTTCCTGTATGGCATTTGCAAAAGCGTCAATGGATGGTTCGTAGGAGATTAAATCCTTCAATCTTTCATCCATCTGTTGATATGCAAGGTCTTTTTTGGAATATTGAGGTACGTCCTGAGGTTTAATTCTCAAGATTGTTTTTTCAGAGGTATCAGTTGTCATAAATTATAGCGTAAAGCAATTGATTAATAGCAAAATACCAATTGAGGGTACTTTGTTTAATAAATCGTTGGCAAATGTATCGGTTATTTTTTCATAAACGACCAGGATATTGTCGATTAAGAATAAAATAACACAATTGGACTATAAAGTTTTCGTACCCCTTTTAAATCAACTGTGTAATCACCTATTGTAAATCAAAGAATCTGATATTGCAAAATAGGTCTGTAATCAACAATCATGGAGATTAAGTTTTAATCACAATGGAGCCACTTTGATCATTAAAGGAAATTGAGACTGGAATAACTAAATTCTAATCATCTTTCAAATTCGATATTTAAATAGTATTTGATTAAATTCCCGAAAAGGAGAATTATGGAAATCAAGCTTGCCGTACTCATTGATGCAGACAATATTCCTTCTGCCTATGTTAAAGAGATGATGGAGGAGATAGCTAAATATGGTATCCCTACCATAAAGAGGATATATGGAGATTGGACTCAACCCAGATTGAACAAATGGAAAGGAGTACTTCTGGAAAATGCCATAACACCTATACAACAATACGGTTATACAACAGGAAAGAATGCAACTGATAGTGCCATGATCATTGATGCGATGGACATACTTTATTCAGGAAAAGTAGATGGCTTCTGCCTGGTGTCAAGTGATAGTGATTTTACGAGACTTGCAACAAGACTTCGCGAAGCAGGTATGAGTGTCTACGGAATAGGGGAGAAGAAGACTCCTGATCCCTTCATTGTCGCTTGTGATAAATTTATTTATCTGGAGATATTGAAGCCTAAACCTTCCAGAACAAGTAAGGTACGTCCAAAAACAGACACAGATACAGACACCACACAAAGTGTAGTGGATAAAATAACGAGAAAAGTATTAAAATTGATTTCTCAGACCGTATCTGACTGTGCGGATGAAGATGGATGGGCATTCCTGGGTGATGTTGGTTCATTGATCCAAAAGAAACAACCTAATTTTGATTCCAGGAATTATGGATTCGAAAAACTTACACCTTTGATTAATTCAACAGGTAAATTTGAAATTGAAAGGCGAGAGACTTCAAGCGGGAGAAACAAACTGATCTACGTTAAGAATAAAAAGAGATAATTAACAAGCATCTTTCTCAAATATGCATTCTTCTCCTGCTTCTTCCATTTCAATAGTAGCGTGATCGATACCAAGTTTTTTTAACCCAGACCTTAATTCACTCTTTAAGCTGGTCCGATCTATATCACTGTCGGCATTGATGAGTACTACGTGTATTGTCATTACATTATATTGACCATCCATTGACCATATATGCATATCATGATAAGAGCCGATCTTATTATTGCTTTCAAGAAAGTCGATGACATTTTTCCGATCAATATTTTCTGGAAATTTCTGTAGCACCACTTCCATCGTTGATTTCAATGATTTGAGAACCCTGGTTAATATAAATAGAGAAATGGCAAAAGAAAGGATCGAATCAATCCTGTAATAGTCAGTAAAATATATGATTATACTGCCTATCAAAACAGCTACCCATCCTAGAATGTCTTCCAATAAGTGGAGAGAAATAACTTTTTCATTATGAGAATAGCCACCATGTAGCTTCCAGGCAGCCAATCCATTGAAAACGATTCCCAGGATTGCTAAAAACATCATGCCCTGGGCATCAGTTTCCTGAGGGGCTTGAAATCTTTTTATGCTTTCTATGATGATAAAAATACTTCCGACAACCAATACTATTGAATTAATGATCGCTCCCAATAAGGAAAACCGCTTGTATCCATAAGAGTATTCTTGATCTCCTTTCTTTTTAGATAGTTTCTGAAAATACCATGCAAGCCCTAATGAAAAGCTATCTCCAAGATCATGAAGAGCATCAGACAGAATGGCAATACTATTGGTATATAATCCACCTATGAATTCTATAATGGTGAATACAAGGTTGAGAAAAAAAGCTATACTTAGATTTTTTTCATCTGTATGATGGTGGTGATGATCGTGGTGGTGGTGTCCCATCAAACTAAGATATTATTTTGGAAGCGATTTCCTTAAACAGTTTTGCTGAAAGGGCAGCTGTCATATCATGAATATCTCTCGATGGATTATATTCTACTATATCAGCTCCCAAGACAGGGACATCAATATCTTGAATCAATTGAATAACCTGCCTGGGACTAAAACCTCCGGGTTCATGATGAGAAACACCTGGGACGAAACCTGGATCAAAGGCGTCCATATCCAGTGTTATATACAATGGACCCTGTAATTTTGGCTTTTGTTTGTACCAGTCTTTCATCTCAATTATGTTGACATTATATTTTTTAGCCTGATCTTTCTGATGGTCGTTAAGCGTACGGATACCAATCTGAGTCATAGTAAGAACAAGGCCTTCCTCCATGATGCGAGCCATCGGACAAGCATGTGAATGTCGATCACCTTCAAACTCATGATATAAGTCAGCATGAGCATCAATGTGTAGCATGTGAAAACCACCGTATACATTAGATAATGCCTTAACTACAGGATAGGTAATGGAGTGATCACCTCCGAGCGTCACGATTTTTGATCCATTGGATTTTAGGATATCCAGGAATTCACTATAAATCTGTATATAGTCGTTACAGATGATGTTCCCGAGATCCGTGATTACATCAGGACCCACGTAGGTACCGTCTTCAGCGTGATAATTGGAGGCACCATTATGAAATACTTTTCTTATGGCATCCGGGGCATGTGCAGTACCTTGAAGGAATGAAGATTTTTTATCCCAATTAATTCCTATCAGCTTTACCTTATCCATTCACAAGAGTTTAAAGTGATTTTCAAAGTTAATGAATGTATTGTCAGTGACAAGGGCCAATAGAAAAGAAGATTGGTGGTAAAACCTTTTTATGGTTTACCTTTGTTGTTTTACTTATGAAGCAAAAGGTCATATACAGAGACATGGGGAGAATTCCTTTCAGTGAAGCCTGGGATATCCAGACTGCTCTGTTAACGACTCTTGTTCATCGTAAGAGGTCAATCAGGGATGGAGCAGATCAGGATTCACTGGACCCCCTGAGGCATTATTTTCTTTTGTGTGAGCACAATCATGTCTATAC
>JABDLO010000526.1 GCA_013002995.1 Saprospiraceae bacterium
GTATTGGTCAATTTCCTTCCTTGTGGTCTTTCCTTGGCATATTGCAATGATGCATAATAAGCTCCCGATGCTGTAGATGCTGCCGTAAGGCCCACATCAATCCTAGCACCATTCATCATCTGGAACATATATTTCAATCCCATATTGGGTGCTCCCACAAGCCATCCTTTACAGTTGTTATTTTCACCAAATACCAGGTGGGTTGTGGCATATCCCCTCTGCCCCATCTTCTGAAAGTCAGCCGCAGTTATAACATCATTATCTACGAGGTTGCCATTATCATCCATTCTTTTCTTTGGGATGACCATAAGAGAAATTCCTTTGGTTCCGGCGGGGGCACCCTCTATTCTTACAAGGGTGAGGTGAACGAAGTTTTCACAGTATTCATGATCGCCACCTGAAATAAATATTTTCTGTCCTTCTACGTTGTATGACCCATCTTCATTGGGAGTAGCAGAAGTGGTGATGTCTGAAAGAGAACTACCGGCCTGGGGTTCCGTCAGGCACATGGTTCCTCCCCAATCGCCTGAAATCATTTTAGGAACGAAGGCATCGAATAGTTCTTTGTTTCCGAAAGTCCTTATCAGATTAGCTGCACCTGATGTTAATCCTACATAACCAGTGATATTGTTGTTGGCTGCTTCAAATATATGGTTGGTTGCATTTAACACCATATGAGGCATTTGTGATCCTCCCTCATCATAATCGAATATTGATCCAATCCAACCTCTTTCACCAGCTTGCTTCATGATTTTTCCGATCTGAGGATGGACAATGATCTTACCATCTTCATATCTCACCGGATCTTCATCCATTTCCCGGAAATAAGGAAATGCTTCCTTATCAGCCCAGTCCCTGGCTGAATCCAACATAATTGAAATGCTTTCCTTGTCGTAGTCCTGAAACCTTTCTGCTTTCAAGACTTCTTCAATATCCTGGACATCAAAAAGACAAAACTTCAGATGATCCATACTCATATATTCTGCCATGGTAATAGATTTTATTGTGACTTTACAGAGCTGCAAGATATTAAAAATTTAACTCTGAGTAAAGTTTTTAGATTGACTAATTATCAAATAAAAAATCCAGTACCCACACTTGATGGATACTGGATTATTATCGAAATAATTTTAATTCTATCTTCTGATAAATACGGGCTTGTAATCAGGTTGCTTTAATCCTATCAATCCTACAATTAATAGAAGTAATGATAACAAGATAATTCCCCACTCTCCAATAGTTGGAATAGGAGCACAAGGACCGTCACAGATACTTAGTAGTATGGCATCAGGATCCATTGATGGTACACCATTGACATAGATTTGACCACCAAATCCAACACCTGGCTCTGTCCAAAACTCGAGAAAGTGTGTACCTCTTATTGGATCCCAATTCAATTGTATTCTGTTATTTTCTCCCAGTCGAGGTAATGCCACATTGTTTTCATCGTATAATTCACCTTGAGTAATCTCAACCTCAATATCAAAATTTTCATCAATATTAGGACCACCTACACTGATGAAATCGTGGAAGAGTGAAATTGTTCCATCAGGGCCTCCGTACACATTATCAGGATCTCCACAGCTGCAAGGATCAATGACTTCCAATTCTCCGTCCAGGTTCTCGTCCATATTGCTTGACAATAAGTCCGGAATGGGTTCACAATCATCCAGCACCCATGCATAACAGCCTTCTCTGAAGGGACCACCGTTAAGATAAGGCTGATAATATCCCATGCTAAAGGTGTTTGGGAATTCAGCATAGAACGAACATGCGAGTATTGGCTCAGACATGTCATCAACCAACTTGGCAAATAATCTGTATCCATCACAAGCGATGAATTCATATGCAATAGGCTCTCCAAGTGCATTTTGCTTTAAGTCCAGCTCATCCGGAAAAATATAGAATATATCGCCTGGCTCATAATCACCACAATCAGCATATCCACCATTCCTTGTCATGTCGATATTACCTTCAAGTGAAACGATGATATCTACCTGCTCTACTGGTTGACCATATCCTGGAACCAGGTACAATTCTGCATCTTCTTCATCAAAGAATAGATAAGGTATATAAGGTAAGCTGAAACGTGCTCCTTGATTACATTCAAGATCAAAATTGTTCAGTCCGTAAGGAGCGGGTGGTGTGGGAATCCATCCTTGTTGTTCAGGAAGTCTATCTGGAATTCCAAAACCTTCATCGTAAAC
This sequence comes from Saprospiraceae bacterium, assembly GCA_013002995.1. Lineage (GTDB taxonomy): Bacteria > Bacteroidota > Bacteroidia > Chitinophagales > Saprospiraceae > JABDLO01. The sequence goes on from JABDLO010000526.1 coordinate 2,208, forward strand.
ATATAATTGACCATTCTCCTCTGTATCGAGGTATAGATCTCCACAACTAAATCCATTGCGTGCACCAGGATCTTGCATAGTTGGTGGGCCAGCATCAGCATATCCTATGGTGTATTCGAAGTAACCTCCACAAGGGCCGCCACCACCTCCTCCATTTGTCTGAAGGGCTTCTGGTGTATAGATACATTCAGGACATTTTAACCGACATTCACCATTTCCTAAAATTTCTTCAGCATCTTTACCTTCTCCAGTAATCCTGAAGTCATACCACTCAGTTGTTTCACAATGCATTCCATCTCTTGAATTATCTTGTTCCCTTCTTGGATCCAGTCGTTCACATTCACAATCATTAGAATATTCGTAGCAGATGGTAACTATAGCATCGAAATAGTCATAAGATTCTGGCGCAAATTCAATCTGGAAGGGAAGGTTGTCTCCTCTTTTTATTGAAATTGGAAATTCAAAGTCACCCAATAAACTGAATGGTAGCTCATCAGGCCCATCTCTTACGATCATATCATCAAGGTGCTCCGCTTGAATCTTGATATCATAGATGATGATTTCACAATGATCTTCCGCCAGAGCCAGCCTATCGTCGAATAGATTATCTATATCAGGATAGAAACATTCAATGATACCGGTATTTAATTCGCTTAGGCCATTTCTCTCTACTGCACCTCTTTGATCTTTTACGAATGGGCATGAGTTTACGTAGAATGTACGGTCAGAACTCCTGCCAATTTCCACACATCCAAAATCTACAGAAATATATTCTGTACATTCACCAGGTGCAGGATTGCATGTACCTCCCATGATTTCTTCACATTCAAAGCAAGACCCAACAGGAAATATATTACCGTTTATACAACACAGCTCACTTTGAGTATCTCCAACCAGAGCTCCCCAGGCATCAACCACTGAAAAGGTCAGGCACTCATCTTCACAAAATTCAACATTTAAAAAACCTGAAAAATCTGTACCCGGGTCAGGTATTTCATCAGCAAAGATCTGATAATATCCAACACTGCCGTCCGGATAAAGTACTTCTACTGCAGAGCAACCTGATAGATCCACTTCAGCAGAAAATTCTGAAATGGTAAGTGTTCTTTGATCTCCTGCTGGTGGCACAGCATCACAATTATCAAAATTAAAGGTATCCCTTGAAGGTATATTGTTATTATCAATGCAAGTGACTACAAGCTTATCATCCATTGTGAAACATTGATCACCATGGACCTCAAGTGTGGTTACTCCTGAAGTAACACTAAAATCCGGGTCTGAGGCATATTCACAACTGGATTGCTGTCCATAAGTAGGAACATAGAAAAACATGCAAATAAAGAACAAGAAAATAAAACTGGTTATAGATCTTATACCAGTTCTTGAGAAAGATGTGTTCATTGGGTTTACGTTTAAGCTTTTTAGTCGATTAAGACATTAAAGATATGTAATGTTCTCGAAAAAATTATGAATTGTAAATATTCTTATTTTTCAATATGTTATGTAGCATATCGTGAGGCAAATAAATGGGTTTTTGACGGATATCAGCTTAAAAAATTGGCATTTTTATATTGTGGGTGTGGGTAGTTGTAAAATCCCTTTCCTGTTTTAATTCCGAGACTTCCATTATTGATCATCTCTTCAATTTTTTTAACAAAAACCGGGTCAGTATTTACATCCATTCCTTTTGCGACGTGAAAGACTGTATCTATGCCTACCTCATCCATCATTCCGAAAGGACCAATTCTCATCCCATAATTGCCCATCCAGGAGCGATCGATGTCTTCTACAGAAGCAATTCCATTGGCCCACATCGATCCGGCTGTCATTAGAATACTGCCAAACATCTTGTTAAAAATATATCCCTGTGTTTCCTTTTTTATCACAACGGGAATCTGGTGTAATTGCTTTCCTACGTCCCTCAACACTTCTATAATTTCCGGATCTGTTCCTGGGTGTGGCATAATATCAACAACCCTCGCTGTGAAAACGTCGTGGAAATGAAAGGCACAAAATCGCTCGGAGGCACCACTCTCTTTAGCAAACCAGGAAGGAAGAAGGTATGATGTATTGGTTGTGAGGATGGAATGTGCCGGTGCTAAATCTCCAATCTTCTTCCAGACTTCCTTCTTTAATTGGACATCTTCAAGTACACTTTCGCTGATGAAATCTGTATTGCGGCAAGCCAGATTAATATCAGTTGTATAAATAATGGACTCTGTTAATTCATCGAATCGCTCTGGAGACAATTCACCTTTACGATTTAAAAGTATTTTAATCCTTTGAAAGTCCTTCTTAGCTCTTGTAAATGAGGATTCATGGATATCATACAATACCACCTTGAACCCTGATAATGCTGCACGCAACCCTATCCTTGCTCCAAGGGTTCCTGATCCGATTATAGTGAAATTCTTAATTTGACTTGAGTGAGTAATCATCAGCAATAAATTAAATCGCAAGATAGTTCTTACAATTGAATCTTCACTTCATTGTATATCTCTAAAAACTCACTGGTGATCATGGCAGTTGCACCCCAAAGTTTTTCCCCATAAAGGTCGAAGTAAGGGATATCATTTCTTGACCATGAACCGACTTTGATTTCTCCCTTTTTGCGTAAGCCATCTTTACCGAGATGTTCCAGCGGTACTTCTATGATCCCATTTACTTCTGATTCCTGGATGATAAAATTTCCTGAATCTTTCATAAACCCAATAAATGGGTACACCTTGAAATTACTGACTGAAATATATAATTCAGAAAGCGGTCCTAAGATTCCAATACGATCAGGAGAAATTCCGATTTCTTCATATGTTTCTCTTAATGCACATGCTTCAAAGCTTGGATCTGTATCTTCATATTTTCCTCCCGGAAAACTGATCTGTCCAGCATGACGGTCTTCAGAATTTTTACTGCTTCTTCTTATATAACAGATATTCCATTGACTATCCTTTGGATATAAGAGTAGCATAACTGATGCAATCAGATAATCATCTTCTGGGATAAGATATTTCCGGGGATCAATAGGAGCCATGTGGGATTGTGCTTCAATACCAGGAAGCGGTTCCAATAGCCTTTTCTCAATTGAATCAATAAATGATACGTCCATCTATGTAGTAGAGGTTTGTATAGATAGAAATGTTGTTAAGCTCAAAAAGTTTATTGTATTTCATCACCTCTTAATATTCTAAATCTCTTTCTAGCCTCTATGGCAAATGTGGAGTTAGAATAATCAAGAAATATCTTCTCATACAAGTTTTTGGCTTCTTCCGGCTTACCCAGTATATTTTCATACATTTCAGCCAGTTCCATCATTGCATTATCACACCGGATTTCTTCCGGGAAGTTCTCCATGATCGCCTGAAAGTATGAAACAGACTGGTCATATTCCTTCCTTCTCTTATGAATCTGGGCTTTGATATACATAAGATCATCTTGAAGTATGTGGTCAGGAAATTGATTCTCTATTTTATCAAGTGTAGTGAAAGCTTCATTGAATTTATTTTGGTAGACCAATAATTCTGCTTCAGCATACAATTGAAGTGGAACTGCCGTAGTATCTAAACCTAAATTGTCCATGATAAATACAGACATATCGATGGCATCATTGGATATCAGCTTGGAAGTAGCTGCTTTAAGAATGTCAAACTGCTGTTGTGCCCATTCAAAGTCTCCATTGTAATAAGATAGCATTGCATTCCGGTATCGTGCTCTCTCACCGAGTATTCCTTCTTTGAATGCTTTGTCCACCTGTGAATAAAGTAAAGTAGCTTCCCAGATGTCTCCTTTAATGAGGTAGTAATCACCAAGGTCGATTTTTATATTGGACCTTACTTCCTGGCTTACACCGGCAAATGATTTTACTTCTTCAAGTAAGTCGATGGCCCGATCAATGTCGTTGAGGTACAATGCCTGGAATCTTGCATATTCTTTTACCAAAAAGATCGTCTGTGAGTTTTTACCAAATTCATTTAGGAAGGATTCGTACTCCATTTCCAATTCCTCTAATTCTGCCTGGGTATAATCGTAATTCTGGGTGACTTTTTTTCTTTTACAATCCAGTAGTTCAAGCTTTGAACTGATGTAAAACCTTGTATTGGGGCCTTTATTATCGATAATGTATTGATAAGCCTGGATTGCTGAATCATAATCTTTGGCATTCTGAGCAATAGATCCGATTTCATATACTCTAGATCCATTTTCATCATACTTTCGATCCAGTGCCCTTGCTTGTCTTAAAGCACGTGTGTAGTCTTTTTTATGAATAAAAACCCACTGTAACATTTCAGGAAAGGTTATTTCTTCAGGATGGTCCTGGATCATGACATACAATTGTCGCTGTAATTCTTCGAAGTCTTCTTCAGCAAGAAATCGTTGAAATAAATTTTTCAGACTATTCACCCGATTAGGGGAATTGAGTAGGCTCAGAAGATAGTATTGAATCATTTTATCTGTCGTACCTTTCCTTCGATACAAGTCAGCTAGATTGTATGCAAAAACATATTTATTATCCAGATTATCCATGGCAGATTCATACACATCAATTGCCTGATCATATTTAGCCAGAGAGAGGAAGGCATTACCAAGTCTGGAAATTGAACCCAGATCTTTTCTGACCATTTTTACAGCCTTTTTGTATTGCTCTTCGGCCTTGTCCATTTCATATTTTTTCTCAAAAATATTTCCATAGGAAACATAGAGATGGGCATCATTGGGCCTTTTCTTTATTTCTTGTTTGATTGCTTTTTCAGCCTGGTTGAAATCCTCCAGTGCCAATAAAGATTCGAGATATCTGTTGAAGTAAAAATCGTTATTTCTGGAGTTGTCGTATAGCTTCTTGTATAGTATACCAGCTTTTTCATATTCGCCGGAACGATAATATTCATTAGCAAGCTTGGATTCCTGTCCTGCAGCAATGGTTATGAAACTTGCCAGAAATAGCATCATCAATATATATCGTGATATGATTCTCATTGAGCATTAACTTTTAAGGTAACAATATCGGGTGATGTCGTCATTACAGTAACGTCACATCCCCTTATAAAGTTATGTGTAAAATAAAGAAAGGCTGCCACAGTGTTGTAACAGCCTTTATTATTTATGAAAAAAGTAACTTTTTTATCCTTCGAGTTTAAATCTCACTGGTAATGTGTAAAGTACTTTTACAGGTCGACCCCTTTGTTTTCCTGGAGTCCACTTCTGTGGCATATTGTTCATAGAGTTAACTACCTTAGAGGCAGCTTCACCACAACCAGCTCCGATATCTCTCACGAGATTAACATTGGTTACTGATCCGTCTCTATCAACAACGAATTGTATTACACACATACCTTCAACACCATTTTCTCTGGCGATAGCAGGATAGTTTAGATTCTTATAGATGTATTGAAGCATTTTTTTCTTAGCACAAGCTTCTTTTTCAGCATTAGAACCTGCCATATCCTCACATCCAGGGAATCTAGGCATCTGCTCTGCAGTTGTAAAGATTTCCTCTGCAGGCGGTGG
>JABDLO010000528.1 GCA_013002995.1 Saprospiraceae bacterium
ACGACATCTCCAAAAAATACCTGTTGCCCGTTTCTAAGTATGATAACCTGATCGCATATCCGCTCCATTTCAGAAAGTAAATGACTGGAAACAATGAGTGTTCTACCTTCTTCTTTTAGCTTCAGGATCAAATTCCTGATGTCAATCATACCATCCGGATCAAGTCCATTGGTGGGCTCATCCAGAAGAATGATATCCGGATCAGAGAGCATTGTCGATGCAATGCCAACACGTTGCTTCATACCTGTGGAGAGGTCTTTTGTTTTAATTTGGCGTTTATCCCACATGTCCACAGATTTTAATCCGGTTTCAATGACCTTGGATTCTAACCTGCGATAATGAGTAATTATTCTCATATTATCCCACACAGTTAAATGTCTATAAAAAGAAGGTTCTTCGATCATTATTCCCATCCTGGTATAGAACTTCTGATTGCTCAACTGTCTGTAATCATTGCCATCTAAGGTAATGTTACCTTTAGCAGGAAGAAGCAACCTGGCAATGATCCTCATAAGGGTAGATTTTCCCGAGCCATTGTGACCCAACAATCCAAGGACAGAACCTTTTTTTATATGGAAGTCGGCATTGCTGATCACCTCCTGTTTGGTGTGGTAATGGAACGAAACCTTATTTATCGATAACATCTTACGTCTGACCAAATGGATTGTCTATGCCTTAAACCTTTAGCAGTACTTCGTTGTTCCTATTTCATGAAAGATATTGAATCTGTCTGGGATTACCCAAGACCTCCGCTACTTGTCCCATTTTCCGGACATATTCGTATTATACACAAGGATTCGATAATTGTAGATTCTAATCAGGTATTCAGGATACTGGAAACCAGCCATCCTCCAACATATTATTTCCCGTTGCTGGATATTTCACCGGAATTTCTGGCACATAACCAATATACAACCTACTGTGAATTCAAGGGTCAGGCAACCTATTTTGATCTGATCGTAAATGAAGAAAGAATTGAATCGGCAGGTTGGTATTACGGAAATCCCAATAAACACTATGCTGCCCTGAAAGGATATGCTGCAGTATATGCTTCCAAATTGGATGCCTGTTACGTAAATGATGAAAAGGTAAAGGCCCAGGAGGGAGATTTTTACGGTGGTTGGATAACCAGCCATATTAAAGGGCCATTCAAAGGAGGAAAAGGAACTTATGGTTGGTAATTTGATAATCACTCTACTCATGCTATTGCAGGTACAAGAGAGCCCCCTAAAAGATCTTCAATGGAACAACCGGATCATACTTATCAATGGTCACAATTCAATAGCGGTCACACAGCTAGCTAATTTATCTCTTCATCAAACCGAGCTTCTAGATAGAGAACTGATTATTCTTCTGATAGCAGAAGATTCCGTTAACCTTGGTGGCAAATTCGCTGATCAGTATTCATCGTCTGCCATTAGAAAATGGTTCAGAATTCCACAGGAAGAATTTATGCTTTTACTTGTGGGTAAGGATGGAACAATTAAGATCCGCTCGGACACCCTGTTGCAACCTTTCACAATCTTTCATAGTATTGACCAGATGCCCATGAGGAAAAGAGAGTTGAATATTAAATATTAGTGGTTTTCAAGATACTTCAAAACAGTATTTGCACAAATTCTTCCGGAAGCCATTGCTGCATTTAACGACCCATTCATTAAATAGTCTCCGGCCAGGAAGACACCATCGCTCAATTGAATCTGTTGTGCATCCAATTCAATAGACGGTTCCACGACCAGAGGTAGTGCATGTGGGATAACATATGACCTGAGGAGTTTAATGTCATCAGCAGGTAAACTAAATGTAACTGAAAGTTCCTCTTTCGCCTGCTGGATCATGTCTTTTTCCTCCATTTCAGGTATTCCTACAAGCGATGCAGAAATCAAAGAGTGGCCATCAGGAGCATAACCAGAAGCTACATTCGATACAATGCAGCAATTATTGATCAAATTTCCACTGGCTGGAAATAATCCAATGAATGCCTCTCCTTTAGCCACTGGGATATCAAAATACAGGTTGACTGTTTTTTGAAATTCATTTACTGATTTATAATCCGGCGTTATTTGACTTGGATGCGTGGCAATGATCAAGGTGTCAAAGTTTGAACTGCTTCCATCTGCGAATAGTAATTTCTTCTTTGAAATAGAACTTACTTTTTTTCCAAACTCAATAGTTGTCTTCTTTAATTTTCCTCTTAACTGCTCAGGTATTGCTTGCATTCCTTTGGCCGGAATGGCCGCATTTCCATGAGTGAACATTTTGAAAACAAACTCAAAAATCCTGCTTGATGTACTTAACTTATTCTCCAAGAAAATGCCACTGAAAAAAGGCTGGAGAAAGTTCGTGATCATTTTTTCACTAAATCCCCACCTATTTAAATATTCTGCAGTGCTTATGGATGGCGACTTGAATATCTCATCAATTGACTTGGACTTCACCAAATTAGTGAGTCGCCACATTTTCCATTTATCTGCTAATGTACCCACAGGAGACAAGAGTGCATTAATTGCCCTTGTTGGTTTTCTTAACGGATCCTCTACTTTATACATCCCATTGGGTCCATATATGATTGCACCGGGTTCAAAAAAGTGTAGATCAAGGGCGTCAAAGTCGAGGTATTTTTGAGCTTCCGGATAGGCAGTTAGCAATACCTGAAAGCCCTGATCAAATAAGAACCCATCTTCTTTATCTGTTTTAATACGGCCACCTACACCATCTGACCCTTCAAAGATCTTTGGCGCAATTCCCTTT
>JABDLO010000532.1 GCA_013002995.1 Saprospiraceae bacterium
TCCAGGTCGACAATAAGAATTTTCTTAACGATGTCCCTCTTCAATAATAAGTTACTCGCTAAGGCCATATCGTTGAAAACACAGAATCCTTCCCCTCTATGAGCATAAGCATGATGCGTTCCGCCAGCGACATTCATTGAGACTCCATAACCTAAGGCATACAAAGCACAGTCATAAGTCCCGTGGGCAATGTATTTCCCCCTTTCTATTAACTGAGCCCTAACCGGGAATCCAATATCACGAATCTCCCTTCTTGACAGGGTAAGATTGTTAAGCTTTTTAAGATAATCTGGTGTATGTGTGCTGAGAATTTCTTCCTCTGCTAACTGTTGTGGATGAAAGAATTGAGCTTCAGAAATACTTCCTTCATACAACAATTGCTCAGGAATCAATTCATACTTTTCCATCGGAAATCGATGACCTGGCGGCAACTGATATTTATAAATAGGTGAAAAGGCAATGTGTAACATGGACTCACTGTATGATGGTAAGGTCGCCCCTGATGATCTTTCTATTTCCTTCTTCGTCTTCATATACCACCTGATAAACGTATACTCCCGAATTAAGTTTTTTACTTCGATATCTTCCGTCCCATCCATCCTGTGGACTGTTAACAATGATCTGATCCGGTTGATAAACTATATTTCCCCATCGATCAAACATTGTTATAGACTCAATTGAAACATCTGCAAAATTACCCACTGTAACATACCAAATGTCATTGATTCCATCATCATTGGGAGAAAAAGCATTAGGGATAAAAATCAATGATGCTGATTCAGCTCTTAATGTGATGGTATCTGAAAGTGCACACCCCATTGAAGTGATGACATTAACTTCATAATTTATATCACCATTGATCATAGCTGTAGGCTCGGGGCAATCAATACAACTCAACCCAATGCCAGGATTCCATTCAACAATCGAAATATCAGCATCGGTATCGAGAGATAATTGGTAGGAATTAGCTCCAATGCTTACTGCTTCAATTTCAAATGCAATCTCTCCCGGGATCACCAAATCAATAGAGTCTGTTCCATTACATCCGATGGCATCCCTGAAAGAAACAACTCGATCATCATTGATATCCAATGATATTATAAAAGGGAAAGAAGAAACTTCTCCAGCCTGACCTGCAATTTCATATGAAAGTGGCAAGCTACCATCAGTCCCCATTAATGTAATGCCCCACTCCTCGTCATCAGGACACACCAAAGGAAGGATTTCATAACTGACGTCCAGTAAATCATAGGTAATACTAATATTCAGAATACTATCACATCCATTTGCAGCAGCACCAGGATAGACCAGCTGGCCTTCATTACGATCAATGGAAAATACTTCCCCATCTATAGCAAAGTTAAAACCAGCATCACATACTATGGTATCATATGAACTCATTGCAGTATTCAAGTAAGAAATGCTCACATCCACCAGGGAATCGCAACCATTACTGGCTCCTCCAGAAATGACAGCCATTCCACTAGCATCATCGATGGTAAATGATTTGTCTCCAATGATCAACACTGAATCCCGATCACATACAGAAGCAGAGAATACTCCCATGACGGGATCTAAAATTCCAACCTGGACCATTAAGATGGAATCACAGCCGGCAGAGCTTGCACCTGGGAAAGTATCCTGCCCAAAAGTTAAATTTTCAGAGTAGATTCTCCCATTGATGGTTATATTATCTCCTCTACAAATCATTGTATCAAGTATTCCGAAAATTGCATCTTCAAATGCAACATTTACCGTAAGGATACTATCACAGAAGTTGGATGCCATTCCAGCCATAACTACGATATCTGAAGGATTGGTCTCACTGAAAAATATACTCCCCTTGGTAAATGATTCACCAACACATACCAGGGTATCCAACACTCCATAACGGTTACCAAGTGATCTAATTTCAACCGGACCTAAATCATAAGGTACTGCACAGCGATTGTTATATATCAGGCTATCAACAGTTAGCGTGTAAACCTGGTCCTCACCGAGAACCGTTGAGCTCAATGTGGCTCCTTCGACCACACACATCTGTATGATGCTGGAAACTTGTCCGTTGAGAATAATACTCGAATCAATCTTTATGCCTGTATCGTCTACAATGGAGTAGTAAAACTGCAAACTTTCAGGCCCAGACATGTCTACAGAAATATCAACACAGTCGTCCTGGCAGGGAGAACCATCAGATACAACAAGGCTGAAATTACTGTATTGAATGTTATTTATGGTAATCAAGGCACTATCCACGCCACACAAGGTCGATGTCACATATTGGAATACAGCCGTATTTCCAGGGCCAATGGTAACCACTGTGGTAGGCAGAACTTCACCATTAACATCAATGAATAAGCCACCGGGATCGGCCCCGTCTAATTCAGCCATTAAATCAATCGACTGACCATCACAATCAGTAATGTTTACATTATTCCCGGCACTCAGAAATACGTCTGATTCTAACACTAAAATAGCTGTGTCTGCAGGACATGAAGCATTGCCGTCAACGATGTATAAAAACGTAGGGTCAGCAATCGTATCGAGGTTGATCATTTCACTTACGGCATATTGCTTTTTATCCTGAATGACCCGTCCACCAGGATCGTGACCTCTCAATACCTGGTCAAAGGTAATTATCGGATCATCACATCGGAGTAATGTTGTATCCAATCCTGCAACAGGTGGTGATACTATATCTAGAGAAAGTTCTGCACTGACCGCAGGACATCCCGGAGCATTTATTGAATACACAATTAAGTAATTACCATCGGATAACGATGTAAAATCTACAGCCTGGGGATCCGAAAAGTCGATACTCTGGGTAGGATTAATGGTGTAAGTTCCTCCTACATTACTCCCCGGAAAATAGGCCCTCAGGTCAACTATTCCTCCGCAGATCATGTCAGTCGTATCTCTTCCGGCAAAAGGATTAGAAATGATATCAACAATAAAATCTGAAGAATCTGAACCACAAGCAGGTGAGGTCACAAGATATCTGAATGAATATGAACCTCCGGGAAGTGAAGTCAAGTCAATTTCAGAATTTGCCTCTATAGTAATTCCATTACCACTCATATCCATCCAGGTCCCATCATTGTCATAAGTACCTCCGATCAACGAATTGAGGATGAGGCTATCCTGACTACCTTCACAGATGGCAAGATTAGATCCTGTGCCGGCATTTGGGACTCTTTCCTTGGTAACAGTAATTAAAGAAGTATCGCTTGGACATGTCCCGTCCTGTACAAGATACATTACCTGGTAATCACCTGGCTCTAAACCAGAAATATCCACAAACGAAGGATCACTGAAATCCAGCATCGCTGTTGGGCTTACATCATAAGTACCACCTGTCACTCCACCGTGGAGAGCTGAAATATCAATATCTCCTCCACATGAAGCAATGCTATTATCAGTACCCGCATCAGGCGATTGTAATACATCAATCATTACCGTTGCTGTATCGCTACCGCAAATGGGAAGGTCTACGATATAATAAAATTCATATGTTCCAGGTGAGGAATTACCCATCATGACATTGGAAGTTGAGCTGATCTGGATGCCGGGATCTGTAAAGGACTCCCACCTGCCACCGACATCGAATGGTGGCATTAATAGTGTCGTAAGATCAGTAGAATCAGGAACTCCGGTGCAGGCATTGCTGATTAATCCTGATCCAGCATTGGGGAAAGCAAGGATATCAAATTGGATGGTAGTAATATCAGTATTACAGATTGGGTCAGTAACTTCATAGAATATTTCATAAAGCCCCGGAGCAAGTCCATTTACATCCACCGCTGTTGGGTCACTAAAATCCAATCCTACAGAAGGTAAGATGCTGTAACTTCCTCATAAGTCTCCTCCATGGATCG
>JABDLO010000539.1 GCA_013002995.1 Saprospiraceae bacterium
AAAATCCGCAGGCATGCCAGGCCTTTTTTGTGAAAGAATTGAGCTTCGATCTGTCACAATTGGATCAGGTCGTGGGCGATGAACCCAAAGCGAGATTGGTTTTTCGTGACCAACAACAAGAAATCCTTTGGGATAGAGAATAGATTCCTTCCTTATCAAGCCTTCGATTGATAAGAATACCCTATTTTCAGGTCTCTAAAATCAGAAGGAAATGGATGATATATCAGGAAAATTTAATCTTGAAGATAAAGTAGCAATTGTTACTGGAGCCAGTAAAGGGATTGGCCGTCATATTTCAGAGGGTCTTGCCCAGTATGGCTGTAAAGTAATCGTGAGTTCCCGAAATCAAGAGTCTGTCGATGAAGTAGCAGCTGGCATTAAGGATGCAGGCTATGAAGCCACTGGAATAGCATGCCATGTAGGAAGAGAAGATCAGATAACATCGCTTGTTGAGCAAACTGTAGCAACTTATGGTGGAGTTGATATCCTGATCAATAATGCAGCTACCAATCCTGTATATGGGCCGATCAATGATGCGACAGGATTATTATTCGATAAGATTATGAATACCAATGTCCGTGCGCCTTTTCTTCTAAGTAATTTATGTTATCCGATTATGAAATCAAGAGGTGGAGGATCCATCATCAATATTTCTTCAGTTGAAGGTTTAAAACCAGGAATGGGTCTGGGTGTTTATAGTGTATCGAAAGCTGCCCTGATCATGCTCACACAAAATCAAGCTAAAGAATGGGGAAAAGATAAAATCCGATCTAATAACATAAGCCCCGGATTGATCAAAACCAAATTCAGTGAATCATTGTGGACCAATGATGCATTAATGGGATTCATAAAACAACAACTTCCACTTGGACGGATTGCTACTCCTGATGAGATCACTGGCCTTGCTTTATACTTAGCTTCTGATGCATCAAGTTATTGTACAGGAGCCAACTTTACAGCCGATGGTGGTTTTATGTTGATATAAATAAAATATACAATTATGCAGAAAGCATTTTCATCTCAATTTGCCCATTTGAAAGATATGGAAGACCATGTGGGTCAGCTGCTAGGTATCTCTGAGTGGGTTACTATTTCCCAGGATAAGATTGACACTTTTGCCCGAGCGACAGAAGATCAACAATGGATACATACAGATCCTGAGGTAGCCAAAATTCATTCCCCTTATGGTACAACCATAGCCCATGGATTTCTTGTTTTATCACTGGCTCCACGTTTTATATATGAAGTATATAAGGTCGATGATGTTATTATGGGAGTAAATTATGGCCTGGATAAGGTGCGTTTTCCTAGTGCTACTCCTGTGGATAGTGAGCTTAGGGCACATGTCACACTCACTGGATTTGAACCGATGGATGAAGGAGCTAAATTAATGATGAATATAAAATTTGAGATCAAAGGTCAGGAGAAGCCTTGCTGTATTGCTGATTTTATAGCAATGGCTATGACCGGACAAGTAGAAGATATATAATGGGAAAAGTTTATTTCATTAGGCATGGACAGGCATCAGTGTTCTCTGACAATTATGATCAGCTTTCAGATTTAGGCCATCAACAAGCGAAGAAGCTAGGTACATTTCTTAAGAAAGAAGGAATTGAAATTGACCAATTGTATTGTGGGCCATTAAGGAGGCATAGAGAAACCGTAGCAGGGATTTTAGACGGGATGGGTATAAGTCAAGAGGTTACAGAAATTGATGGATTGAAAGAGCATCAAGGGTACTCAATTCTGAAAAAGTATATGGCTGAGCTGATGGAAGAAGATGCAAAAATCAGGGAACTGGTCAATAGGCCATGGACAGATTTTAAAGATCAGATCAAACATCATATCCGGATCTATGAATATTTTTCCTTAAAGTGGGCACAAGGCACTTTTAATCATTTAATAAGTGATGAATTTCAACCTTGGGACGCTTTCGCAATTGCAGCATCGAAGGCATTTGAACGTGTAACTGCAGAGACTCCTTCAGGTGCAACAACGCTTGTTGTAACCTCTGGTGGACCTAAAGCAATCGCATGCGGTAAAGCAATGCAACTGGACACAGAAAATATCTTGAGGACTTCATGGGTTATTTACAATTGCAGTGTGTCGGAATTTCTAGTAAATAGTGAACGCACTTCATTATCAACGTTTAATCACATCACGTATCTTAAAGACAAAGAACACCGTACGTTGGTTTAACTCAATGTAATTATTCCTTTAGGGCACTCAATATCGGCAATGATCCGATGTTCTTTAGCAGGTTCAATTTTAAACTGAAGTCCAATTTGATCCAGAAAGGAATTGATTTCCTGTGCTCGAGGAGAAGAAACTGATAAATATTTCAATTGACAATCTTGAGGTAATTGGTTGCTAGGGTGATCACTTCCAGCCCAATCAATAAAGAAAGGACAAGACTCAACCAATGGGAAAGGAGCAGGAGGTGTTAACATCCATTTTAAAAACCTTCCATCAGGCTTTTCTCTTAGCCCTTCTGAAATAACTGACAACTCAGGATTATAAGATTTTAATCCTTTCATTACCACATCATCCAATGGATGCTTAATTCCCCATCTGGTAATGCGACCCGGTGAAGGTATATCTGTAAGTCCCATCCATAAAGGGTGATTTTTAGGATTAGTGGGGTCCGGAGCGATGATCTCGAAGTAAGATTCTTCCCCTATTCTTATCAGTGCGTTATGTGTGCCATAATGCAAATGCCTCCCGCCAGGATGTACTTTTAATCCAAGTAATTCTTCGATAAAAGAAATCCCTTGCTTTAAATCCGGGACTGCATATACAAGATGATCAAGGACGATCATGTGCAGAAATATCTTACCAATTCAATCCACTCTTCGGTGGTGTCATAATTAGGGGTTTGCTTACCTGCTCTACTGTACCAGTACCTGGCATTCCAATTGTCACCTTCTACTCTATGTAAATGTGCATGAATCCATGCCGCATCTGTAGAATCCACAGAGTCGATCAATCGATGGGCTTCGTCCCATTTCCCTTTTTTTTCCAACCATAATGCCTGAAGATATACACTGTCAGGCGGTATGCTTCCTTTTAATAAATGCTTAAATTCTTGAATGTCCATAAGCTAGGGGTCAATAATTTCGAAATTACTACCTGTATTGTTTATGATGCTTCCTGTATTGACAATCATATGACCCTGAGGTCGTGTGATGGTAATATTACCATTATTTATTATTGTGCCATTATTTCTGAAACGCCAATTTAGATCAGAAAGGTTCACTTCAAGTGAAGCTCCTTGATTAATATTTAAGTGGCCTCCCTGGTCAATGATCAAGGCAGCATATTGATGAACACCTGATGGTAGTGTTGGACAAGCTACTGAAGGGCACGAACAGTCTGGTATGAGCAAAGAATCCGAAGGGATAGGCATGCTATTATCAGTCCAGTTAGTTGGGTCATTCCAATCATTATTTACACCTTTCCAGATTTTACCCTGCCATGGGAATGTAGCTGTAAGGTCATAGGTAAAGTTATTGAGTATTTCATAGTCAGATACTTGAGAAGGATTTGAAAAGTTTAATCCCTGAAGGTGTGGTGGAATGGATACATCATCGAAGCGGGCATAATCAAAGGTGCCAATTAAGTCTGGATTCCAGCTGACTGTATTGTCGAAGTCATCATTTAATACGTTGCTGTTTTGAGTGATGTAATTGTACTGGTTTACATTGGGCCAATCCGTATAGGTTACAAAACCAAGTTGGACTTCCGATGGCATATCTTGTCGATTATACCTGGCATGAACAGTGAAGTTTCCTCCTGGCAATCGACGCAATACAATGATGGCACCATTGACCCGCATCATTCTGATTGTGGCTTGTGGTTGAGGAATATTTGAAATACTTAAATTGGAATTGCTGTTAATTGTGTTTTTAACCTCAAAGTGAGGACCAGGGCATGAGGAACAGGAGGGATGAGAAGTTGAAGCATAGCCCAACGCGAGAAATACATAGTTTTCCATTCCCGGTGTCCACCCTGTAGCTCCATTTACTAATGATTTGGGAGTTCGGATCATCATTCCTGCAAGAGAATAGTCAGATGATGGAAGTCCTGTTTCAGTCCTGTTGGTTACACTTACTTCAGTTTCAAATATGAAGTTCCCGCTGACCAGCTTATATAACAATATCCCTCTATAATCAGCATACCATGAACTCGTATATGGGATCATAGTTAAAGATCCATCATTGGTAATTCCAATATCATGGTGTTCCAGTTGTTCTGCATTCCACCCTTCTGTTATGTTGATATTATTCCATGATTGCAGACTACATGGTCTGTCAAATTCATCATTGAGTAGATCAAGTTGCCCCAAAATTTGACTCGACAAAATGATAAGGGAGATGGTAAATAGTGAACGCATGGTTTAAAATTATAACTATTCCAATGTTTATTGAAGGTGATTTGAGTAAGAGGTAATTTAAATTTGTAATCGTCATGTATAACTTATTAACCACAAAGTGATAAGCATCTATCTCATTAGTGATTAAGATCATTAAGAACATCCTCCCTCATGCCTTAAATTAACTTTTAGTTAATGATTATAAACACATCAAGATGAAAAGGATATTTTTTACAATAATGATAGGGTTGATTGCTTCAGTATCTGTTATGAGTCAGAATTGGGCTGTACAATCTAAAAACGGAAATTACAATATTAAAGCCATTGATGAATCAGGTGCACTCCTTGATGTGGTGGCAATACTGGATGAAGGTGATGATTGTTTTATGGATGTAAAAGCAATAAAAGGAAATCAGGTATACCCGATTAAAATGGTAGCTTCAGATTCCATGTACATTCCTATCGCTGCCATAACTCCATCAGGAGGGAACCTCAATCTGGTAGGGGTTAATGCTATGGGTGAGCAATATTTTGTTAAAGGTGTAAGTAGATTTGGAAATACAATACGCATTGCTATTGTAGTAGGTGGCTCTTTCGAAGATCTTCAGGCTACTTCTCCCGATGGTAAGGAAAGGGTAGTTTCTGGTGTAAAGTTTAATGAGGATAATATTGAGATGGAAATAGGGCCAACCAAGGTAATTGCTCATGTGAAAGCATTGCCCACCATGGAAGTGAAATCTGAAGAAACCAGTTGGGAGATTAAAGCGACAGGAAATGATGGCTCATTGCTTGAAATCGTAGCTCTCAACAAGAAAGGTCGGGAATACAAAGTGATGGCAGTATCTGCAGGTGGAAGTTTTGCAATGCTCAATGTAAAAGCAGAAGTAGGTAGGGATTTGGTGCCCATTAAATTGATCAGAAAACCTGAAGGTATCAGGATGATTGCAGTTGATTATTATGGAAGGCAGTTTCCGCTTAAAGCAAAAGTTGCTGAAGGAAAATATTTTGATATTGAAGGAGGAGAGAATTGTGGAAAAACAATTGATATCCGGGCATTATCAGACAATGGAGTTGAATACCTGGTGAATGCCATTTCTCCAGAAGGAGATATGTATGACCTTAAAGGTATAAAAGTGAAAGATGGAGAGAAAGAAGGATATCTTCAAGGATTAGAAGGGTTGATCACTTATTATGCACATGTTAAAGCGCTTCCTCCAGTTCAATAGACTATAAAACCATATTAGTATAGACCGCTTTGAATCTCTTTCAGAGCGGTTTTTTTTTTGCGGATAATAGTTCAGATCTGACGCTTAATAACTATGTATTTATATATTACAAATTATAGCCATATATTTAGTCCGTAATTACTAGTTATGAGTTATCAAAAGAAAAAAGTTGCGATTCTTTTCGGTGGGAGATCATCAGAGCACAACATTTCATTGCTTTCAGCAATGAATGTCATTAATGCGATAGATAGAGATAAATATGAGCCTGTCTTGATAGGAATAGATAAGAAGGGAAAATGGCATTACAATGAAGGTGCTATGAAGATCATGAATCAGGAAGATCCTAAACTAATAGCCTTAAATAATCTTGATAATCCGATCTTACTTTCTCAAAATACTGACGAGCATAGCCTGGTTTCTATTGAAGATCATACGACTCTGGCACATATAGATGTAATATTTCCTGTTTTGCATGGAACCTATGGAGAGGATGGATCTGTCCAAGGATTGGCCAAACTTGCTAACCTTCCATGCGTAGGATGCTCCATCCTGGGATCAGCAGTAGGAATGGATAAAGATGTAACCAAAAGATTATTGAGAGATGCAGGAATACCTGTTGCTGATTTCATCACCCTAAGGAAAGGCTTGAATGAAGATATACCCTATTCAGAGGCTTCCTCCAAATTGGGACATGAACTCTTTATAAAGCCTGCCAATCTTGGCTCCTCAGTGGGTGTTTCATTTGTCAAGAGTGAAACTGAATATGATGAAGCTGTAAAAATGGGATTTCAGTATGATCCCAAGGTAGTGGTTGAAGAAAAGCTGGCAGGACGGGAGCTTGAATGTGCCGTACTAGGCAATATCCATCCTAAGGCTTCAGCGGTGGGTGAGGTCATCCCTAAAGACGATTGGTATTCCTTCGAGAGTAAATATGTTGATTCAGATGGAGCCAAATGCATGATTCCTGCTGAACTCGATGAAGCAGATATCAAGCGGGTTCAGGAATTGGCTGTGCTCACCTATCGATTATTAGAATGTGAAGGGATGGCCAGAGTAGACATGTTTATGCTTGAGGATGGAAAGCTTGTAATCAATGAAGTAAACACCATCCCAGGATTCACTAAAATCTCAATGTATCCTAAACTATGGGAGGTATCAGGCCTACCCTATACAGATCTAATCAGTGAATTGATTGAGTATGCTGTTGAAAGCCATGCTGCCACTAATGCTTTGCGACAATGATGTTTTATTGATCTGAATACTCAATTAAAACGCCTTATTACTCATTTGTTGTTTAAAATTGACTAAGTGCATAATAATTTAGGTAGATAAAACTAAGATTATCATGCATGATCCTACTATTGTTATGATTCACATAATCATTGGATCCATTGGCCTCCTTGGGGGCTTTGTGTCTTTATTTTCTACTAAAGGCAGTAAAATTCATAAAAATGGAGGATGGATTTTCATATCTGGAATGATTGTGGCAATTATTTCCACTTTAATGTTTATGAGGGACAATTTTTTACCACTTGCAATTATCATGTGTATAGCAAGTTTTTACTTGATGGTGAGTGCGGTCACAACAATCAGAGTAAAATCCAGATGGGCAATAACTCTTGATTATATTTTCCTAATTTTTCCATTGGTCTTATTTGTTTTTCCCTTAATGAATATGATGAGAAATTTACCAGATTTCACTTTTGTCTCTTTGGGTCAGATTGTCTTGTCTCTTACTTTTCTTTATTGCGTGATAGATGATGTTCAATACTTGAGAAGATTAAAGAAATCACAAACCCCAAATATCGGACGTCATCTCTTCAAGATGATCCTTGCGTTTACTTTTGGAATTATGGCCGTATTGAGGATTGGTGTGAAGGTGGACTTTATTGATCTGGAGTTTACAGTGATAGTACCTCTTATTGTGGGAATGATAATAGCATTAAATATGAAAAGAAAATTTCCAATAATTGAACTATCTAGTTGAATAAAAAAGAGATCCAAGAAGAAAGGACTGAGCTGATCATGCCAATGTAAAAATATTTTAATCTAATTTGATACCATATCTGTATAGTAAGTTGAAATAATCTCCATTATTTTTCAGTTATTTCTTCCGTGGAAGTCAGGAAGACATTGACCAACTGGATAACATCCTTCAAGCAATTGAAACCCTGGAAAAAGGTAATTGCTGTACTAGGTGCTTTAGCTGCTCTAGTATTCTTTTTTATACTCCTTACATACTTTCTTGTTACCACAGGATCTGTAGTCGATATCCCTTCAACAAAAGAACTGGTCCAGGTGAGGAAACCTGTTGCCTCTTCACTTTATGATCGAAATGGAGAGCTACTGGGTAAATACTACATCGAAAATCGATCTGAAATAGAAGTTGAAGACCTCAATGATTTTTATAAGAATGCACTAATTGCTACAGAAGACATCCGGTTTTATAAACACAATGGAGTGGATACGAGGAGTTTGTTTAGGGTGCTTCTGAAAACCATTTTTTTACAGCGAGATGCCAGTGGTGGAGGAAGTACGATCACACAACAATTAGCCAAGAATCTTTATCCTCGAAAACGGTATAAGTTATTCGGTACGCTCGTCAATAAATTTCGGGAAATGGAAATTGCAAGGAGGCTTGAAGATATATATGAGAAGGATGAAATTCTATTGTTTTATTCTAATACAGTTTCATTTGGAGAGCGTGCATTTGGACTACATACTGCTGCACACAGGTTTTTTAATAAGAGACCTGATGAATTGTTATTGGAAGAAGCAGCAACGCTGGTGGGTATGTTGAAAGCAACATCTTATTTCAGTCCACGTAATCATCCTGAAAGAGCTCAGTCAAGAAGAAATGTGGTACTGGGGCAGATGGCTAAATACGATTTCATCACGGATGTTACCTATGACCAGATATCACAATTACCTTTAAATCTTAATTATCAGGCTCCATCCAGTTCTTCAGAGGAAGCCCTTTATTTTAAAGAACAGGTGAGGAAAGAGTTCAAGGAATGGACATTGACCACTAGTAAGCCGGATGGCTCTAAGTATGAAATATATAAGGATGGTTTAAAAGTATACAGTACCCTGGATGTTAAACTTCATCGTCAAGCAGAGAAAATAATTCAGAAACATATGGCCCGGCTACAGAAAACATTCGTTGACAGCTGGAAAGGTGGCAGGTTGTATGGTCCAGGTACAAAATTAATTGATGAGAAGATTACTTCACATCCATATTACAAAAGCCTGAGAGAAAATGGAGCTAGTGGCAAGGAAGCTTTGAACGATTTCACAAGTATTGGTGAAAGACCTTATTGGACTTGGAGCGGCATAGAAAATCGAAAGAATACAAGAATAGATTCTATTAAACACGAACTCGCATTACTTCATACAGGAATGCTTGCCGTCCACCCGGGGACCGGAGAAATACTGGTGTGGATAGGAGGAAATGATTATAATCGCTTTCAGTATGACAATATCACCGGAGCCCGACAAGTAGGATCAACTTTTAAACCTATAGTATATCTTACTGCTCTTTCTCAAGGAAAAGAAGCTTGCGATCTGTATGATAATCAATTAATAACTTATGAAGAATATGATGATTGGACTCCTCGTAACTCTAATGAGGAGTATGGAGGTCAGGTTTCATTGAAAGGAGCATTGACACATTCCTTAAATACCGTTTCTGTGCAAGTAATGTTTGAAACCGGAATACCTGAAGTTGTGAATACAGCAAAGACTCTTGGTATTAAAAATGATTTGAATGCAGTACCGTCTTTGGTATTAGGGACATCTGATGTATCGCTGTATGAGATGATTGGAGTGTACGCCACATTTGCCGAAAGGGGAAATAAAAAACCGCTTCATAGCCTTCTAAGGATAGAGGATAAAAATGGAAATATCTTATACGAATCGAATGAAGATTCCAGACTGCTGGGTGAACAAGTAGTAGATCCGGAATATGTTGATTTATTAAATGACATGCTTCTAAATGTTTCTGTAAAAGGAACAGGTAGCAGGATCTACAATAATTATAGAATTCCATATCCCATATGTGTCAAGACAGGTAC
>JABDLO010000009.1 GCA_013002995.1 Saprospiraceae bacterium
GCCTTTCACCAAGGAATTGGGCTGTCTCAATCAAGGTATCAGTCCCATGGGTGATGATGTACTTTTTCCCCTTATGGTCTCTGATGAGTCGAAACATCAACTCTCTGTCCTCATCTGTAATCTCAAGGCTATCCTTCTGGCAAATGGTAATTACTTCGTACTCAAATGAGGGCTGTAAAGTACTCATTATTCTATGGGCAGCAGGTTCTCCGATCTCAAATGCCCAACCACCTGTCGCTCTGGGATAGTCTTTATCTATGGTTCCTCCGGTCTGTATGAATGTAATCTTCATTTCTGAACTACCAAATTAAGGAAAAATTATCTCATGGTGAGTCTTAATACTAATTTCTAATCCTTATACGGATCCCATACATCCTCTCCGGCCATAGCTACACCGATCGGTTCCAATCGATGCAATACCTTGATGGTCTCTCCCTGATAATATAGTACATCATCCAGCCTTTTATAACACTGAGGACTTTCATCCGCTCCTCCCCCTCTTAATTCAATTCCGAGTCTCCTTGCCTTTGCTCTTACTCGATTGAAGTCCACCTCTCCAGGTTTTATCTGGACTTTAGTGCGATGACCAAATTTATTTTTTCTGTACTTGACTTTACCCAATGCCTTCCGCCTAGACATAACCCTTCCTGCACCGTGTACGGTTGAATACAACCCTTCAGCAGATTCTTTACTTTCTTGTCCTTCAACAATAACGGAGGTGTCAAACATGTTAGAACCAATAAATCCCTGTTGCCCTGGAAATGCTGGTGTACACCCTTTTCTTACAACCCAGTACATTTCACCGAAGTGCTCTTCTTTCCATGCAAAATTGTGATGATTATGAACTTCAATCTCAACTCCTGGGTTCCCAAGGATTTTCATCACCCTATCGACCACCCAGTCTCTTCCGGCATAAGCATATTCTCCAGCCACTTCAAGGCAAGCGAGGTAATCTTGTCCGGTTGGAGAATCCACATCGAATAATATGGGTTTGGAAAACATACCACCTTCCTTGGCTTTGTCTTCAAATTTTCGTCCCTGTGAAATAGAAATAAAACCTGTAGTTACCCTATGACCAAATCCCCTAGATCCAAAATGCACTCCAATCCACAGATGTCCATCTTCTCCCTTGAAAAGGTCTACATAATGATTACCGGCTCCTACTGTCCCCAATTGATCACGTGCCAGTTGAAACAGCTTATTCTTGTATGATCCAGTTGTCTGAATATCAAGATCATGAATCTTATCAATAACCGGATGGTCCACGCGCTCATTGTTTACCCTTCCAATTCCAAATGATATAGTATCTACAATGTGATCCATCACCCATTTTACATCCACATCATCAGCTAGAATATCTGTCTTCACCGCCTTATTACCACAAGCAATGTCAAAACCAACTCCTGACAGACTGATCTTATCCTTGTAGGCGATGGCACCACCAATCGGATGACCATACCCTATGTGTGCATCCGCAGTCAGCACGCCATAGTCCTCAGGGCCAGTACAGGTCTTAAGCTGATCGATGGCCGGTGGATCAATGATTGCTTCTCCAAATATCTTAATGTTCATACTCTAATTTAATAGAAACAATTACCATTCAGTTCCTATGACTGATTGATAATTTTCTTTGGAGATTACTTCTCTGATTGTAATCAGATGATTCTTCTATCCTATTAACCCCACCCTTTGAAAGGATAAAAAATGATTTAAGCTTTGGTTAAGGGTCAATTATCGTCGCACTTGATCCAGATCTAACAATCCATATTCCTGATGGTCCGGAAAAACTAAAAGTCCTGAAAATATTGTCCATTTCGGTTATTAAAACCCCCCCAGACTCGATGTGGGTGTTGCCTTGCACTTCCATCGTATGACCTTCAAATCGAGCATCTCCTCCTACAATATTTATACTGGTAGGCATAAAATTGTTTGGAATGTCTATGGTTAGCGGCTCTGTGTTATAGAAAAAGACATTGTTTGCTACTGTTGTGGATGCAGACAAATTGATTGTGTTTGTAGGGTCAGTAAAACTATTGCCATCAAAAACTAAATTAGGAGAAGTTGTCGGGTTTTTAGTGCTTGGACAACCACCTGTTACCCTTGACCAGTTATTAATCGTGTTCCAATTATTATCTGTTCCTCCTATCCAAAACAAGTCAGGTGACGTTGACCCTCCATCGAATGTGATACCCAAGTTACTGCCATCTATATCGTCTCCAAAAGGTGCATGCATGGTACCCGTAAGGACAGCTTCAATATCAACAAAATTTAAGTACCCTTCTACACAAATATTCCCAATGTCTTTATCAATTTCCGCTCTTGTTCCAGGAGTATTTGACTTCAAGATTCCAGGCATAGTTTTATCTGCAAAGCTTTGGATCCCTCCATTTATCTTAAAGTCAAATCCTGTATTTAGTTGCAACTCAGTATCATCAACATTGAAAACAAGATCATTTAGTGTCATGTCCTGAGCTGTTCCTACGCTTCCAGCACCACTCAGAATCAGCTTATTGAATTCTACTGGCCAATTATCCATTAGTACAGCATTAGTATTGATCATCTCGACATTATACAGTTCGGGAACAACAGAAGTCAGTTTTTCACATTTTATATGACTGGTTCCTTTGTCGACCGTTACATTATTTTGCGGTAGTTGTGCTAATTTCATTTCCCCATTAACGGTGATTGTAGAAGAACCGAGTATATAATGCTTGGGATTGCCTTCTATCGACAACCAGGAGTCTGTCGTAATATCCTGGTTCTGGGTTTCAATTGTTCCACCTTCGACAATAATTTGATCACATTCAAGATCAGTAACTAATTCCCATCTTCCAGCATCTCCTACAAAATAGATATCAGGTAATAGCACTCCTCTTGTTTCAATGCTATTGGTACTAGCAGACGAGAAAATTAACTCATGATTGTTAATAGAAGTTATTGTTGCTGTTTCATCTAAATAAAAATCACCTGCAATAAGCAACTCACTTTCTAATATAGTCTGTCCATCAAGAACCAATTCCAGGCTCATAGTATTGGTCCAGATTAAATTGCGGCAAAACGCTTTATAAGGACTTGGAATTCTAATTCCACCCTTAGCTTCGTTAGTAATATAGACATCATCTACTATGGTAGGAATACAGTTATTAAAACTTCCACCCAATAGCTGCCATTTTGAGGGATCATTCCAATCGCTAAGAGTTCCAGTGGTGCCTACCCATTCATAAGCCAATGGGACTGGTGGGTTAGACTCTATCCACCCTGAAGAGGACCCTTGAAGAACACTATTCACCGCTGTAAAAGTTGCTCCACCTTGTGCTTGTATATTGTTTATTTCAGAATCATCAATCTTAAGTGAACCGGAATTACGAGTGAGTGTGGTGAAATCATTGTAAACATTGGAAAATATTGGCCGTATATCGTCACAATTAAGGACTTTTGGGGTCTTTACTGTTCCATTGATAATGATTTCATCTTCACGGTTATTTCCACCATTAAACAATATTGTAGTTCCAAAATTGACAACCTCTAACTCACCTGTAATGGTAAATATTCCAGCAAGTTGTGTTCTGGAAACATCCCTAATGATTAGATTTTCAACTTCACAATAAGTACATTCGAAATTATTATGTTCAATTTGTGAAATCCCTGCGGGGGCATCATCCACAAAATCCTCTAAGTAAATATCATTGAATAAAAATGACTGAGAGGATGTTCCGGGGCTGCCCAAGAACTGCTTGGTGTATATCTTATAGTCTCCTGTAACCGTAAGGGATTGGTATGCTAGCCTGGAGTACCATTGATCACAGGTAATATCTGAGGTGCTGGCATTAAACACTTTTGCCAGAGGACTACCCGATCCATTATTATCTTGAAATAAGAGTATACCACTATTCACATTATATCCATTTGTATTCCAGGTGCCACCATACATTCTAATTCTTTCAGTTGCTTTAAGATCAGACAATTGATTGTATGTTGTACCTGCATTCAAAAACTCAACACTTGAAAGATCCTGATTTCCAGTGATTATGTTGTGTTGCCTGTTTCCATCAAACCTCCATACATTATGAAATATGGAAGGGTCATTATAGATTAAATCATGAGTGGGTTGCAAGGTTAGGTCTCCATAAACATTCATTGCAGCCATATTACCTGAGGACCCATCAAATATCAAATCAAAGTTTCCTGAGGTTTGTACTAGAAAATCATTGACTTGCCAATCTCCCGAGGGAATGGTCACGGAGGTACCAGCAGTCAATCCTGATCCATTATCGAATATAACATTAGAATTATCGTCTGGAAGGGCACCAGTAGGCACCAAGGTCCCAGATTGTTTAGACCAATGAATTTGATTTGGATCATCCCAGTCTCCGGAACCTCCCACCCAGTACATAGTTGTCTGTGAAAATAAAGTAATAGAACACAGCATGATGCTGAAAAACAATACTAGATTCTGCAATTCTCTAAGGAAATTAATCATATACGTTAATTATATAGCGAAATTACCTAGTGATAATCAACGATTCATCACCCCAAAGGGTGAATTTAGGTTCAATGTTAACCTTATAAAATTTCACCTCATTTTCTTTTTCTATTTTTAGAATATTGGATTACCCTACGTTAGAGGCTAAGATGAGATTATAAGCTTGATATAATTTTCAAAATAATTTGGGATAACATATAAATTCCTCTTATTTTCTGACTTGATCTCCAAATTAAAAATTGAAACTGATGACACGATATAAATTGATCTTCACCCTATTCCTCTATTCGAATGCATTATCTTTTTTATTTTCTCAGAACAATACTGAGATTGAAAACAAAATTGATGAAATCTTTGCTTCCTGGAAAGCCGAAGGACCGGGAGGTGTTGTTGGTGTTGTTCGTGATGGTGAGCTAACATTTGCAAAAGCTTATGGCATGGCCAGCCTTGAATATGAAGTGCCTAATACAGTAGAAACAAAATTCAATATTGCTTCAGTCTCCAAGCAGATTTCAGCTTATGCCATTGTACTTCTTCAAGAACAAGGAAAACTATCCATCGATGATGATATCAGAAAATATCTACCTGAGGTTCCGGAATTCGATAAGACAATCACCATACGACATTTATTGACACACACCAGTGGTTTCAGAAACTTCCAGAATATGCTTAGTATGGCAGGATGGCGGCAAGGTGATCCGATGACCAATGATGATTTATTAAGATTCGTCTCCAGGCAAAAAGAGTTGAATTTCCCAGTAGGGGAAGAATATCTTTATTGCAACACCGGCTTTGTTTTAGCTACATTTATCGTTGAGCGAGTCACCGGTAAGGATTTCAAGGACTGGACCAATGAAAACATATTTGATCCACTCGGAATGTATGACACAGACTACAGAGAAGATATGAGTAAGGTACATACCAGAACTGCCAAATCTTATTCACAGGTCAACTCAACTACTTTTACGACTCCATTAGAATTTTACAATTATATGGGTAATGGAAATGTTTATACCACCATTGGTGACATGGGTAAATGGATGGCCCACCTGGGATCGGGACATCAGAATTTTGAAGTATTAACGACACCAGGAATTTTAAATAATGGTGACACCTTAGGGTACGCACTAGGCATAGGTGTGGGAGAATTCAATGGTCATCGCAGATGGTCCCATGGTGGCTCAATAGGTGGATATAGGAGTAACTTAATGTATTTTCCAGATGACCAACTTGGAGTGATGGTCATCGGAAATTTTAATACTTCTAATCCAGGTGGGAAAGTCAGCCAGATTGCTAAACACCTGCTTAATATTCAAGATGAATCTGCTGATGTTCCAGGCCCTACTTCATCCTACTTCATGTTAAAAGATGCCATTGAGCAAGACATTAAAATATTTAAGCCACATGAAGGCTCGTATTATGTAGATGGAGTTATAGTTGATGTATATTCCAGGGAAGGCAATAGGTATATGATCGCACATGGAGAAACTCCCGAATTTCCAATTGCTCCCGCTAGTGACACCAGCTATTTTAATATCCTAGGTGGTATTTCTGTTTACTTTACTGAAGGAAGTAAAAAACTGGTCATTAATAGAAATGGACAGATGATCTATGGTGAGCGGCTGATGACCGATGCAGGCGATATGGATGAGATAACAGGGACTTTTTACAGCCCGGAATTGGATACGGAGTACACCATTCAAGTAGAAGACGGCTCGTTAAAATGTTATCACCAAAGACATGGGACATTTAATCTTTATCCTTTGAGCGACGATCGGGTTAAAGGTGCCATATACCCGTTTGCTGATATCAAAGTCATAAGATGGATAAATGGAGATGTAAAAGGCCTTAGAGTCAGCAATGGCAGGGTGAGAGATATGTGGTTTGGTAAGAGGTAGCCTTTAGCCTTTAGCCTTTAGCCTTTAGCCTTTAGCCTTT
>JABDLO010000021.1 GCA_013002995.1 Saprospiraceae bacterium
AGCTAGTGATATAGCAGAAATTGTATGGAGTGCCTTAAGCATGAGTCCATCAGCAGTCATGGAAGAAATCATCATCAGGCCACAACTTGGAGACCTTTAATACTATGGAAGGAAAATCATTTATCCCCTATTCTTATGAATATCAGGATGTTGAGACTGTAGCTTCTAAGGCCTCATCCTTCAGAGAAGTAATGGATCAACGTCGAACCATCAGAGCATTTTCCGATGAGCCAATCCCCGGGAAAATCATTGAGGATATCATTATGACTGCTTCCACTGCACCTTCAGGCGCTCATAAGCAACCCTGGACATTCTGTGCCATTTCAGATCATGATTTAAAAAAAGAAATTCGAATAGCTGCTGAAAAAGAAGAGTACATCAACTACCATGGAAGAATGCCGGAGGAATGGCTAGAAGATTTAAAGCCATTTGACACCGATTGGAATAAAGGGTTCATCACTACTGCCCCGTGGATTATTATCCTTTTTAAAAAATCATATCAACTCACAGAAAGAGGAAAATCCAAAAACTACTATGTGAATGAATCCGTCGGTATCGCAGCTGGAATGTTGATCACTGCCATTCATATGGCCGGATTGGCTACACTGACTCACACGCCCAGCCCTATGAATTTTCTAGGGAAAATATTAAATCGACCCGAAAATGAAAAGGCATTTCTTTTACTTCCAGTGGGTCGACCTGTAGAGGACGTTAAGGTACCCAACATCTCAAGAAAGAAACCCGACGAGGTCATCATCTGGAAATAGCTTGTTTAAAATTTAGTATAAAAAAATGCCACCTCAAGGAGAGATGGCATAAACATAAGGTTGTAATTATATCTTGTATTATGAATCAAACACATCTGAAAATTCTTGTTCAAGATTTTCAAGTGTGGATTCTAATTCTGATTTAAACTGGGCCCAGTCTTTACTCATTTCATTACCTGTGTTCTTCATTCTTTTTTCTATTTTATCTTGATAGGCCACCAGTTTAGCTCTGGCATCTCTTAGATCATCTGCTGCCTCATCACTAGCATTTTCTAATTCTGAATCGATTTTCTTAATTGAATTTTCAATTTCTGAGTTCCACTCCTTAAGCGTAGATGTCATATCATCATTCATTTCTTGAAGGCCCTCTTCAATATTCTCTGTTGCATCATCAATGGCTTCTGCTGCAGTATCAGGTTGTTCCTTACATGCTATGAATGATAGAATTAATAAAGGCAATAAGAATTTTAATTTTTTCATGGTTATTTCTGTTAATATTTTAGTTATTTAATAATTCATTCATCGTACATGGGATGGCTTTGATTTGTTCGAAAGAATTAAAAATTTCCTTTTTGACTATGGATGTGTTTGATAGATATAATTCATAATTTTGGCGTCCTATGTGTACCGTAACCTATATACCTTTAGAAGGTGGATTCTGCCTTAGTTCCAACCGCGATGAAAGCCCTGTCAGGGCTGATAATCCACTGGTTATTGAAAAACTTGGAAATCGTCAGGTCATTTTCCCAAGAGATACAAAGGGGGGATCATGGTTATTTGCTTCAGACAGGAAGGAGGTAGTCTGTGTTCTTAATGGAGCCCATTTAAAGCATCGTCACCAGCCACCGTATAGAGAATCAAGAGGTATCATCGCCCGAAAATACTTTAACTACGACCATCCCAGAGATTTCATAAAATCTATTGAACTGAAAGGCATTGAGCCCTTCACCATGATCCTGGCAGGAACAGAATGGCTTTACATGCTTCGGTGGAATGAACGGGAAAAACATATTGAAATCCTGAAACCAGAAAAATCTTACATATGGTCTTCTTCAACACTTTATACACCTGAGATGACTGAATTAAGGGCAAAATGGTTCCAACAGTACCGCAAGAATCATAGGCCTTTATCCATGGATGATATAAAATTTATTCACCGCAATGGAAGTGTCGGAGATCCTAAGCAGGACTATGTAATGAATCGACAAAATATAGTATGTACTGTGAGCATCAGTCATGTACACGTTTTGGAAGATGCAGTACAATTTGAATTTGAAAATCTGATGAACAAGGAAAATATCTCTCAGTCCATTCAGGCCGGCATAACATCAACTAGATAATTACTCAAGTGTAGACCAGGTTCCATCTTTTACCGTCAGATAGATATAATCAGTTACAGTATCTTTCATCATAAGTGTGTAATACCAGCTCTCGAGATCAACCTCCAATTGATCTGTTTTAAAATCGGTCAGTCCCAAACCTTTCCGCCAGAACCAGGATCCACCCTGTGCAATACCGGCTTTGAAAGTATAATCATCCAGTTTACTGATGTCTACCCGATCTGTAGGTTTTTTCATATTGAAGTGGGCCACGTCGGTCATAGACCCTGTAATCTGTTTACCTCGTAATAACTCCAGGCTCCTTCTGAAACTTGTTGCCTCAGCGTCATAATTCCCGTACATGTACAAGCCATTGTAGTTCTGGGGAATACCCATAAAGACTACATCTCTATCTTCCCATTGATAATCGTTCAGAAGGATTTCACACAGTGTACCTGCCTCGTTTCCATAGGTCAACATCTTTCCAAGAAAGGTCACATTAATGACCAGGTAAACTCCTGTAAATAAAAGCTTGTTATTCAATTTTAACCGACTTAACAAGAATGCCACGAAGATGCAGAAATGGATACTTGCATAATATCCATATCGATCATTTTCATAGAGTGTCAGGTCATTGAACCATAAGGTAATAATGGGTACTAAACCCATAAAAAATGCCGTAAGAGCTATTCCTGCAATTTTTAGATGATGATTTTCTCCTTTCCAGATCTTTATTGATATCGGTACAGACAATAATAATCCAGCGAGTAACCACCATTTGGCGTAAGCCCCATAAAACCATTGTTGTATAGAATCAGGAAAGAAATGCATAAAAGCAGCATACTTTATGAAATAACTCCATGAATTATCCAATACTTGCCCAACTTGAAAATTCAGATGCTTCTCTGCACCGTAATGTCCAACCACTTCACCTAGAATAATCGAGTTACCAATGAAAAAGAGAATCAGCAAGGCCAGGTGAGGAATTCCTACTTTGAGAAAATAGGTCTTGAATGAAATATCAACTCGCTTAATGTAAATCAAAAGAAGGAAGTATGCAGCATATATAAATGGGGAAGCTAAAGATATCTCCAGGGTCAGAAGTGCTAATAAGAATGAGATGTGATGAAAGATTAAAAATATATTACGCCCAGAGTCAGACCATCTGAATAAATTTAAAAACCCAATGCTGAAGAGACCTACTGACATCAGGTAATGAAGGCATGCTTTCCAGGTAACTACTTCCATCTGATATGGAATCAATAAGAAAAGCAAGCCTGCAGTGGCTGCTGTTAATAATGGTGGTTGTCTTAGATGGCTGGCAATGCGATAAGCAATCTTAAATACAAGATATCCATTGATTCCATGTAAAGCCGCAAAGGAAATGTACCACCAATATGAATGGAAACCGAAAAACTTATAGAAAGTATAATTGACCAGGTGGAAGAATGGATGTAAGCCCTGATAGTGAAAACTATGAATGACATCAGACCAGGAACCCTGTTGATATTTCATCATCCATCCCAAATAATCAGAAACCAATCCATACTCATAAGTAGGAAAGTAAAATGTCAGAGAAATGATCAGACTCAGCGTCAAAACTCCTATTTCATATCTTATGGATCGCATATGTCAGATGGTATCTTCGTTATCTATTGATGAATGCATGTATATATTAACGATAATTTTTCCAAATTTATCCTTTTAAAGGCGATGGTTGATTCTAAAATTGCAATTTATAGGCTGACGGCTCTGTGGGCTTTTGCTGAATGTGGGATCGGTGGGGTCTTGCATGCTTTTAAATTACCGATAACGGGATTGGTCGTCGGAGGTATTGCAATAACCATTCTATCCATCATTCGAGCCCTTTCAGGATCAGATTTCAGAAAGAATATCCTACAAGCGCTGGCAGTTGTAATTGTGATAAAAGCCACCATTACACCTCATGCCGGAATTACTGCCTACCTGGCAGTCGCCTTCCAGGGTATCAGTGCTGTAATTTTTTATTCACTCATTCCATCATTTAAAATTGGAACCATATTGCATTGTATGGTCTCTATGATAGAATCAGCACTTCAGAAAGTATTGGTATTGCTGGTTCTATATGGTGAAACATTGCTGAAAGCCATTGATAAACTGGGGAGTTGGGTGAGTTCAATGTTAGATGTCCCTGTTGATACCATTTCAATGTCCTTAATCAGTGGTTATACAGTATTTTTTGCTTTATGGGGGCTATTCATTGCATGGATGGCCATAAGGTTAACAAAAGTCATACAGTCTGTGCTGAATAAGGAGCGGTACACCATAGAAATAAGTAAATCTTCAGAAACATTAATGGGTGCAAGAAGACGTAAAAGAAAAGGGTGGCTCATTCTGCTCTTAATACTTGTCGCATTATTAATTTATTCATTTTTCATAGAACAAGAGGCCAATGGATGGATTCTTTTATTTCGAGTCATTGTTGTTATGATAGTATTCTACAAAGTCATCGGCCCTCTCCTGGCAAGAGCACTTGCGTCCTTCATTAAAAAATATCGAGCATCAAACACAAGTTATATGCAATATGTACTTGATGCTCTGCCTTATACCGGTGTTATTGCCAAGAAAGCATGGAAAGAAAATAACCATCGTCCATTTCTTGGGAAAATCCGTCATTTTATGATCGATGTTATCATGTATCAATTATATTTCATTCCTAAATAAGGATAATGATCTATCTATTAGTAGGAGACATAAGAACCGGAAAAACTACATCCATTTATAATGCTGTCATCAAAAGGGATGATGTAGGTGGTTTTTTAACTCCAGATGTTGACGGGACCAGGATGCTGTATGACATTGCATCTAGAAAGAGGTATCCATTCCAGGTAGATTTTGGTAGTTCAGATCAGACTATAAAAGTAGGAAGGTTTAATTTTCTTTCCTCAGCATTTGATAAAGGAAGAGAAATAATATTCGATCAATTAAATTCAGCCAGTGTCCTGTACTTGATTATTGACGAAGTGGGAAAGTTGGAGTTAGAAGATCAAGGATTTCATTCACTTGTGAATATCTTGATGGAAAAGAAAATTGATAAAGATGTGATACTGGTCGTCAGATCTTTTCTGGTTGAAGAGGTAGTCAATAAATATCAATTAAGAAACCATAAGATCATCAATGACATTAATCTTGTGCTTTAACTTGCTTTACATCTTCAATGCTTACCTCTCCTTTATAAAATACTTTACCTGATTCCTGTTTTCCCTTAGAAATATGAATTCCCTGCCAGGAACCGCCGCAATCACTATGGATTCGAGTACCAAGCAAATGAAGTTCTCCTCCCGGATCAACAGTTATTTTTCCCTTCTCAGGAAGAGACAGTCTGCAATAAAGAAATAGTTTTCCACCCTTCTTAATGTGAATATCATGATGGACATCCCGATGTCCCTGCCAGTGCATTTCTTCCTCTATTGTAATGACTGAAGAGGTATCTTTTTTGCACCAATTTTTCTCCAATATTTTTCGCTGTAATGAACCATCTTTTGAAAAATTACGATGGATGATGCCCAACTGGCATGGCGTTATGGCCATCTGAGAGTTGTTATAATCCATCATATTATTAGAGGCTATGCCATCACATGGAGGATCTCCATGTGATTGATAACAATTTTTATGTTGAGGAGTGTCATCACATCCATCTCTTCTTATCCAGGAGTGCTTTAAACCGAGCACGTGTCCAATTTCATGATTGATCAAGGTAGCATATTTCCAGGATTCTTCTCCATTTTCATAAATACCAGCGACCTTCATGCTATTACCGAGGGCAATCCCTGACCCAAAAGCCTTATAGGTTTCTGAAGCAGTACTATCAGGGTGATGTGGCATCACAAAAATATTGAGGGTTGAATCATTTCCTACTTTGTATTTATTAATAACATCCCGTCTATAGTTATTTCGATTTCTACCTCGATTTAAGAAATAATAGAGTTCATCATCATAGTGATATAGGAAGCCATCACTGTCATCATCCTCAGGTACCGTAACCTTCTTGTATCGATAATTGGGTGGAAAAACGGGTGTATCATTGCCTTCCGGCAAATTCATCTTTCTGTTTTGATCCAGTCTTTCATGCGCATTATTCAACATCGTCCAGAAATAATCTGGTGCCTCTTCCGGGCTGAAATTATTCTTCTTATCTGTAGAATTCATGATATGAAAAATCAACCTGATCGTTCTTGATTTATTCATTGTAAGATCTGAAGAATCCGGATAATAATGCTCAGGTTGATTACACACATCATCATCTGTAAGCCGATCTGAAATCAATCCCAATGAATCAAGCATCATCCGATCATCAATTACCATAAATACTGATTTCTTACTACAAGATATCAGTCCGGCCATTAATAGAGCAATGCTACATATGATTATGTATCTTATCATGTATTAAGAGCTCCGCATACACTGAGTACCTGACCCGAAACATAAGTAGACATATCTGATCCAAGGAATACACATGCATCGGAAATGTCTTTTCCATTGCCCAGTCTTTTCAATGGTATAGAATCTACATAGGCTTGTCGAGTAGCATCATCCAGGGCATCCGTCATATCCGTTTCTATAAATCCGGGGGCAATGGCATTGCATCTGATGCCCCGGCTCCCTACCTCTTTGGCAATAGACTTTGTGAATCCTATGATACCTGCTTTGGAGGCAGCATAATTGGCTTGTCCAGCATTTCCAAATACACCAACTACAGAACTCATATTAATGATAGAACCACCACGGTTTCTCAACATCGGCCTCAGACAATGTTTGGTCATGTTGAACACAGACTTAAGGTTCACATTCATTACCTTATCCCACTGTTCTTCATTCATTCTTAACATCAATGTATCAGCAGTAATACCAGCATTATTGATCAGGACATCAACTTTCCCAAACTCTTCTAATACGGTTTTTACCAATTCTTCCGATTGACTGAAATCCGCTGCATCAGATCTGATCGCTTTCACACTGGCTCCAAGTGATGAAGCTTCTTCCGCTACTTTTTGAGCCTTCTCCTCTGAAGACACATAAGTAAATATAATATCTGCTCCCTGTGCAGCATAACCTTTCACTATAGCTTCTCCAATGCCTCTTGATCCACCTGTAATGAGAGCAACTTTTCCATTTAATAATCCCATTTTAGAATTTTTTGTTGTTAATGTAAAGTAAATAAAACCATGATTGTCATAACAGTATTATATTAATACAAATTAAATTAAAATATTTCCATGCCAGCTATAACAGATGTAAAATCAAAGTTCAGTCCTGCTGTCACTGCCCTACTCCCTCTATTTTATATCGGTTGGTCTGATAGTGTCTTATCTCCTTCAGAAATTAAGATGATCCATCGCAGAATAAATTCTATGTCCTTTCTGACCAAACAGGAGCAAGCCTATTTAATTAAGTGGACAGATCCAAGAAATCCACCCGGGGTCGAAATATTTAAGGAATGGGTCAATGCAATCCAGAAGCATGCCAGTCACATCTCACCTAATGAGAAACATTCTATCTCAGATTTATGTCATAGTATGGTTACAACAATGCTTAATGGTGATGACATTTCTAATATACAACCAAGGCTTAAACAGGCCATTAATGAAATAGAAGAAGCATTGGGCCTGGATAATCAAGCCAGTCTCAAAATCTTACTTGACAGGCTGGGTGCTCCTGTTCTTCCAACCAAAGAAAAATCCTCTTTCGATGTAGGGCTTATGGAAAAAACGCTGGATGGACGATTCAGGCATACCAAAGTAAGAATGAGAAGGTTACTGGAAGATCCATTCTTTTCATATCGAGAGATGAGGACCAAAGAAAAATACAGGGCTCAGGTATTGGAGTGGATAAAAGCATTGGCAAGTCAGGGTCTGGGGTCCTATGCTTTTCCTTCACGTTATGGTGGTGGTGAGAAATCCGGGGATCACATTGCGGTTTTTGAGATGCTGGCCCACCATGATTTAAGCTTGACGGTAAAATTTGGGGTACAGTTTGGTCTTTTTGGTGGGGCCATATATGAGTTGGGAAGTGAGAGTCATCATGCACATTATCTGGAATCACTCGGTAAAGCTGAATTGCTCGGATGTTTTGCAATGACGGAATCAGGTCATGGTTCAAATGTCAAAGGATTGGAAACAACTGCGACTTATAATAAAAGTGATGATACCATAGTGGTACATACCCCACATGAAGGTGCCGGGAAAGAGTACATCGGGAATGCCATGCATAGTTCTGTTTCGGTAGTTTTTGCCCAATTGATTGTAAAAGGAATAAAACATGGTGTACATGCTGTGGTTGTGCCACTCAGAGATGCACAAGGAGACCTTCTACCTGGAATACGGGTTGAAGACAATGGTTACAAGATGGGGTTGAATGGAGTCGACAATGGCAAGATCTGGTATGACCAGGTTAAAGTGCCACGTACAAATTTGCTTAATCGATACGGAGGTATAAATGAAACAGGTGAATATTACAGTCCTATTGCCAACCCCAATAAGCGATTCTTCGTTATGCTTGGTGCTCTTGTTGCCGGGAGAATATGTGTAGGGCTTGCCGGGGTTAATGTATCTAAAAATGCTCTTGCCATTGCCATCAGATATGCATTGAAACGGCGTCAATTTGAAGGCCGAAACGAGTCTGAAGAAATGCTGGTAATGGATTATCCTACCCATCAACGGAGATTAATTCCTTTGATGGCAAGAACTTATGCATATCATGCATCATTGAGTAGATTAGCGGTTGACTTTGTAGAATCAGGTGAAGAAGAACGGCGCAAGATTGAAACTCAAGCAGCAGGATTAAAGGCCATAGCCACCTGGCACTGTACAAGGACTGTTCAGGAATGTCGTGAAGCATGTGGTGGAAAGGGATTTTTATCTGAAAACAGAATCCCTGACCTAAAAGCTGACTCCGATATCTTCACGACGTTTGAAGGAGATAATACGGTTTTATTGCAATTGGTTGCCAAAGGACTACTTACTGAATTCAAACAAGCATTTCACGATGGTGGATTCTGGGCAGTTGCAAGGTATTTAAGATCGAGAATTGCCAATACGTTTGCAGAATACAATCCATATTACGCAAGGCTGACCAATGTATCTCATATTCTTGACCGGAATTTTCACAGGCATGCATTGAGATACAGAGAAAAGAAACTATTAATCTCTGTCGCAGGTAGAATGCAATCTTACCTTCAGAAACGACTACACCCACATGATGCATTCCTCAAGTGTCAGCAACATATGGTTGACTTAGGAAAAGCTTATGTTGAAAGACTGGCGTTTAAGGATTTCTTAGCGATGATAGACGATGCACCTGATACCCTACAACCTGTACTAAACAAGGTTGCTCAACTATATGCATTGACATGTATTGAAGAGGATAAAGGATGGTTCTTAGAGACAGGTTACCTTGAAGGAAATAAAACCAAAGCCATACGGCGTGTGATCAATAAACTATGCCAGGAGTTGAGGTATGAATCCAGAGGTCTTGTAGATTCCTGGGGAATTTCTGATATAATTTTAGGTGCAGAAATCATTCAATAGAGTATTTTTCAACACTATATTATGTTAGGTCACACTTTGCTGTCCAATTGATGTGTATACATCTTCTTTTCTACTATCCTATTAGAAACAAGTCTTTTACAGATTATAAGTAGTTATAATACCACTTTTATACAGGAAGTGTAATTTGATATTTATCCACAAAAATAAATGGATTGGGTATTTTTCGCATTACATTTTTGCATATGCATTTTATACATTTACCTTTAGTTTGGCACTTAATTTGTAATTAACGTATCAGCAGAAATGATTTGAACACCTTTCTGCAAAAACGAATAATACATATTACTTAACCGATACACACATTGTCTTCATGACAGAAATAAGAACTGTAATTCTTGACACCCATAAAATGTTTGCAGAAGGCATCACAGAGTTGATGAAAGGAATTGATTCTGTAATGTTAACAGTTACTGCACATTTTGAGAGAGGACAGGCTCTAAAGTCTCATATTTTTAATAATGAGGTAGACCTGCTTATCATGGAATTATGCCTTCCGGATATGGATGGTTTAAAACTAATTCCTGAATTGAGAAAGATGGACAAGGGAATTAAAATCCTCGTGTTAAGCTCTTACAGTGATTCAAAGTTTGTAAAGAAAGCTTTACAATCCGGTGCAGATGGTTACATCTGTAAAACCAACTCCTCTCATGATCTTACTGAAGGAATTGAACAGATTCTTCATGATAGAACCTATATAGGAGAAGGATTATACATTACTCCTCCTGCCAATAAAGCTCGCCAGGGTGGTAAACCTTTTAATGGTCATGCCACTTACAAAGATCGCTTTCTAATTCAGAAGCGGTTGACCAAACGCGAACAAGAGGTTCTTCATCTGATTACTGAGGCAAAGAACAATAAAGAGATTGCATCACAACTATTTATTAGCGATCAGACAGTAGGAGTTCACCGGAAAAATATAATGAGAAAACTAGGTGTAAAGAACACCGTCAATCTTATAAAATTTGCCATAGAGCATCAATTGGTCTGATTATTGCTCTTATGTTAAAATAAACTCGTTTTTAAGGTCTTTTCCCCCTTTATACGGACCATAATTACGACCTCGCTTTAAGTATTCTCCAGTACTTATCTGAATACATTTTTTAGACAATATTATACTATAACAAAAACCGATATTATCTCATGAAACTGGAGAAATTTACATTTAACTTAAGTAAAAGTATCTCTAAAACTGCAGGTACTCTTGCTTTACTGCTAATCTCAGTTTTCAGTTATCAGGCTAATGCACAATGCACGCTTGGTTGTAATAACAGGGTCCAGATATCTCTGGATGGTGATTGCGACGTGCTAGTGACTCCTAGTATGATCCTGGAAGGTGAAGACACAATGAACTGTGACTATGTAGTCGAAGTTCTAGGTCCTAACGATGTACCGATCCCCGGATCGCCACGAGTTACTAAAGCCAATATCAATCAGACTCTTAAAGTTAGGGTATGGCTTGATGATGGTTCAGGTACTTTAACTAATTCCTGTTGGGGAACTATTTTTGTTGAAGACAAGCAACCCCCTGTAATTGAATGTTTTACAATTCCAGACACAGTTAGTTGTTATTATGCTGGTATATTTTTACCTCCTTTGGCATTTGACAATTGTGATGGACCTGTTGATGTTGATGTAATCAGCGATCAGATTACTGATCTTGATTGTAGTTTTGACATCAGTGCTGAAAGAAGGATTCTGTACCAGGCAACCGATGCCCAGGGTAATGTTTCTCAGATATGTGAGAGATTTATCAGGTATAGAAGAATTCCTCTTGACAGTTTAGTATTTCCACCTAATTACGATGACATCGATCAACCACACTTTGAAGCTTGTGAGTTAGATCCACTTGGACCTGGTTATTTAGGTCAATGGGATCTTGACGATGATGGTTACCCAGATCCATGGGTAGATGTGAATGGAAATGGAATACTAGATTCATTTCTGGTCAACGGCGTATGGGTGCAAGAAACTGAAGGTGGTGTCCCTACTACTACTAATGGATTCCCTATCTTTCCTAACACATCTTATTGTGAGATCAATGCGACCTTCCACGATAAGAGGATTGATATCTGCGAGAATTCATTCAAAGTATTAAGAACGTGGACAGCTCTTGACTGGTGTACTTCTGAAATCAGAGATACATTCCAGATCTTGAAAGTTTTAGATACAAGACCTCCGGGAGTAACAGCCATTCCTGAAACTACCATAGAGGCTGAGCCTTATGATTGTGAAGCAGACTGGGTAGTTCCTCATCCAATCATTATACAGGGAACAGAATGTTCTTCAACTACTTATATCGTTGAATATCTGCTTGCTGATAATAATGGAAATGCTCCAGTAAATGGATTGTACATTGATACCAATGTCAAGCGAGTACCAGCTGATCCCAACTTACCTTTCCAGTATTATGTTATAGAAGACTTACCATTAGGTAGAACCTGGGTAAGATGGACTGTAACCGATGATTGTGGAAATAGTACTGTAATCAGAAGTGAGATCAATGTAGTTGATAAGATACCACCAATTCCAGTGTGTGATGAATTTACAGTTGTTACGCTTACCACCAGTGGATATGCAAAGATCTTTGCAGAGACATTTGATGATGGAAGTCATGATAACTGTACTGAAGTTGGATTTGACGTGAGAAGAATGACCAATGATGTGTGTGATGACGATAATGATGGAGACACTGAAGAAGCTGATGATTATGGTCCTTATGTCAAGTTCTGTTGTGAAGATGCTCATGGCGATGAGATCATGGTGCAGTTGAGAGTATGGGATGATGCAGATGGTGATGGAGTTTTCGGTTCTTCTGGTGACAACTGGAACACATGTATGGTCTCTGTAACCGTACAGGACAAGATAGATCCTGTTATAGTATGTCCTCCTGATATAACGATTGATTGCGGCGAAGATTTAAGTGATTTATCAATCTTCGGAACCGTAAGAGAAGATAAAGCAGACAGAGAAGAAATTACGCAGTTACCATTCTTTATAGACTGGGAAGGTCAATTAATCGATGGTTATGCTGCTGATAATTGTACAGTAACTGTATCAGAAGATTCTGAATATTATCTTGATCAGTGTAATGTAGGTACAATTGAAAGAATATTTACAGCAACTGATGGAAATAATAGAACTTCTACGTGTACACAAATAATAAAAGTTATAAATCGAGATCCATACAATGGCCCTATCAATCCGGATAACGACGGAGAGCAGGACTTTAATGAGTGGCCTGAAGATTATTATACCAATCAGGGATGTCTTGATTTAGACACAGATCCTGAGAATCTACCTCCACCATACGGATATCCTAATCTTGATGATGATGAGTGTAGCCAGCTGGCTATTACCTATGAAGATCAGGTATTTAGCTTCGTTGATGGAGTATGTTTCAAGATACTTAGAAAATGGACAGTGATTGACTGGTGTCAGTTTGATGTAGGATCAGCTGGAACAGCACCTTCTAATTATGATGGATACTGGCATTGGGTTCAGGTATTGAAGATCAATAATACCATTGATCCTATCATTGCCAATAGAGATAACATTGTCAGATGTACATATGGTCCAGGTTGTGGAGGATATATTGAGTTGACTAATAGTGCAACTGATGAATGTACTCCTGAAGATGAATTAAGATGGACCTACGAGATTGATTTATTCAATGATGGATCTATCAATCTATCAGGAAACAGTAATGATGCCTCTGGAACTTATGAAGTAGGTACTCACAAAATTGAATGGGTAGTTGAAGACCACTGTGGAAACGAAGACAGAGTAACTTACTTATTCGATGTATTGGATTGTAAGAATCCTACTCCTTATTGTATCAGTGACATCACAACTGTTGTTATGCCTTCTTCAGGTACTGTAGAAATATGGGCTAAGGACTTCGATAGAGGAAGTACTGACAATTGTACCATACAGGACAACCTATTATTTACTTTTTCTCAGGCAGTTCCTGTACTTAGCTTAATAGGTGAAGAGCATTATTTCAAAGGAAATGGAATACTAGCTACACTTGGAGAATACAATGCCGGATTGGCTCAGAAATGGATACCTGCACACTTTAATGATGATGATGTATGGTGCCCGGGTACAGCTGGAATGTTATTTGATTGTGATGATGAAGGTCCTGTAGATCTTGATATTACAGTTCATGATGAATTCCTTAACAATGACTTCTGTACTGTTACCATTCACATCCAAGTTAACGAAGGTTGCGAAGATAATGGATCAGCATCACTTGTTTCAGGACAAGTAACTACTTCCGCTTCTCAATCAGTGGAGAATGTAATGGTAAGTCTTGAAGATATGTCAACAAGCAATATGGCTTACTTCCAGACTCAGAAAGATGGAATGTTCTCATTCGATGAGATGGCTCTTAATAGAGATTATAAAATAGCTGCAGAAAGAAACGATGCATATACCAATGGAGTTTCAACTCTTGATATTGTACTTATTCAGAGACACATACTTGGAATCCAGGCTTTAGATGATCCTTATAAAGTGATCGCTGCGGATATCAACGATAGTAAGTCTGTAACTGCAACTGACATCATTCAGTTAAGAAAGCTGATCTTAGGAATCTACAATGAATTACCTGATAACAATTCATGGAGATTTGTAGACGCTACTCAGGATTTCTATGAGATTGATCAGCCATGGGATTTCAATGAATCTATCCTACTGAAAGATGTTGTAGCACCTAATAACAACAACAACTTCGTAGGTGTGAAGATTGGTGATGTTAACGGTACAGCTACTGCAAATGCAAGAGAGCTTAACACAGGTACGAGATCAAGTATTGCAACAGTAATGTCTACAGAGGATCTTAGATTCGATGGAGGTAATACAATTGAAATTCCATTCTCTGCTAAAGATTTCAATGATGTTTTGGGTTACCAATTCACACTGGATCTGAATAGTGATGTACTTGAATTTGTAGCTATTGAAAGCGGTATACTGAATGTTAATGAAAATAATTTAGGACTTACACAATCTCAAGAAGGGTTGATCACAATGAGCTGGAACGATGTGGAAGTTCCTCAAGTATCAGAAGGTGATGTTCTCTTCACATTGACACTCAGAGCAAGAACGAATGGTACATTATCCAATAACCTAAGTATGAACTCAGTAGTTACTTCTGCTGAAGCATACAATAGCAACCTTGAAGTTACAGACCTCAACCTAGAGTTTACAGAACAACTCGGAAAAGAAGTGGTCTTAATGCAGAACAGACCTAACCCTTTCACGGAGTCGACGATCATTACATTCGTCTTACCTGAAGATGGTCCTGCAACCTTAACAGTATACGACATCAGCGGTCGATTATTGAAGAAGGTTAATGGTAACTTTAATGCCGGAAACAATAACATAGAGTTGAGAGCTGAAGAATTAGAATCAACTGGTGTGTTATACTATCAACTAGAAAGTGGAGCTTACAAAGCTACTAAGAAGATGATCCTCATCAACAATAAGTAGTATAAGTAAGTAACTGAGATAATAGGAACCCTCTGTCGTAAGGCAGAGGGTTTTTTATTTGTTAACAAGTCAAGCTTTTCTAAACCTTTTAACCCTATAACCCTTTAATCCTTTAACCCTTTAACCCTTTAACCCTTTAACCCTTTAACCCTTTAACCCTTTAACCTTTTAACCCTTTAACCCTTTAACCCTTTAACCTACTTACAGAAATTCCACATCATCTGCACCGGAATAATTCATTAGGATCCTTATTGCGGCTTCGAGATTGAAATCATGAAAAACCACTTTATAAGTCAATTCAGTTATCGGAAGTGGAATGTTATCATTATCAGCCAATTGCTTTATGATCTTTAATGTCCTCACCCCCTCGACAATTTCTTTACTTGTATTTAGAATATCCTGCATTTTTTCACCTTGACCCAGCCTCCTACCGAATGTAAAATTTCTAGAGTTCTCACTCGTAGCAGTTGCAACAAGATCCCCTATACCGGCAGCACCAAGAAATGCTTTACTTGTTGACCCCATAGCTGTTCCAAAATTGATCATCTCATGCAATCCCCTATTGATCAACATAGATTGCATATTTTTTCCATACTTCTTTCCAGATAGGATTCCGGAAGCAATGGCAATGATATTTTTATACGCACCGGCGAGTTCAACACCTTTTAGATCATGCCCACCAAACACAAAAAATCGATTACTGCTTAATATATCAGTACCCAACTTAAGCACTTCGTCAAATTCTGAGGCAATAACTGTAGCTGCCGGTTGTCCTTCCTTAATTTCAGAAGATAGGTTGGGCCCAGAGACACACCCTACCCTTACCACGCTGGTCTCTTGTCGGATGATCTCACTCATTGTATAGACTTCATTACGATGGAACATTGAATTCAATAATTCATTATCTGAGATGCCATTAACATCCAATCCTTTTGTTCCATGTATAAGAATATGGGCTGGTGTTAAGTACCGACTTGCCTGTCTCATGACTGTCCTAAATGCCTGAGATGGAAGTAC
The DNA here is from genome assembly GCA_013002995.1 of Saprospiraceae bacterium. Classification (GTDB taxonomy): domain Bacteria; phylum Bacteroidota; class Bacteroidia; order Chitinophagales; family Saprospiraceae; genus JABDLO01. The sequence goes on from JABDLO010000021.1 coordinate 16,180, forward strand.
CGGAAACAGCAATTTATAATTACACACCTCTTCCAGATCTGTGGTTGCCTTAATCCTGTCCGGGTGATTCACTGTCATACCAAGATCACCCTTATTGATCATATTTATCTTCTCCTGATTTCTGCCATATATGAGTACATCATCATTCTCTGACAAGAGAGATGCCATTGTTAAGCCAAAACTTCCGGATCCAATTATTCCTACGGCCATTCTGATCCCTGATTATCCGTACAAGTTATTCAATAAAAACGGACATTCTAGTAAATGGTTAAAGATGGTTAATCCATCAATTAAAATCTAGTCAGAAGGAATTATTTTTTCTTCTTCCTGGATTGCTGTTTTTGCTGACGTTGATTGGCAGTTTGTTGTTGTTGCTTCATTGCTTCTTCAAGACGTGCCTGAAATCCGGTTTTCTTCTTCTTAGGCTTGGCCTTATTCTTCATTAACTCTTTCCGGATCTTCTCATCATCAAAAACAAATTTCTTAGTAATGATAGTCTGAGAGATATTGATCAGGTTACTAAAGAACATGTAACAAGTAAGTGCTGAAGCATAAGAATTAAAGAATACGAGGAATCCTACCGGCATGAAATATTGTACATACTTCATAGCAGGATTGGCCGACATATCCATGTGCTTGGTATTGTAATATGTATATATGATTGTCGTTATGGCCCATAATATGGTAAACAAACTTACATGACCACCAAACATGGGAATCTCAAATGGCAGATTAAACCAAATATCATAAGAAGAAAGGTCTGATGCCCATAAAAAGCTTTCCTGCCTGAAGTCGATAGAAGCCGGAAAGAATCTGAATAATGCATACCAGATCGGCATCTGTAAAACCATTGGCATACATCCTCCGAATGGGGAAACACCATACTCACGATACACTTTCATGGTTTCCATCTGAACCTTCTGTGGCTCATCTTTAAACTTATCTTTCAGACTAGCTAATTCCGGTTTCAAAGCCCCCATTTTAGCCTGAGAATGAAGCATCTTGTACATTAAGGGATACAATGCCATCTTGATGATAAAAATGACCAGTACAATAACAAGTCCTATGGATCCCATAAACTTCATCAGGATATTAAAAAATGGCCTGATAAAATGTCTGTTGATCGAACCAAAAATACTATTCCCAAAAGGTATGAGGTATTCAACATCCTTGTCATAAGCCACCAATCTTTCATAATCAGTAGGTCCCACATACAATGCCATAGCCAGGCTTCCTTCAGAAGATTCTATAGGCATATCCAGCGTACTCTTGGTAAGCTTTAGATCTTCACTATTCTCCTCAAGCATATCTGTCTCAAAGACTCCTTGTGTGAATGCCTGATCTTTGGACATCAATACTGACACAAAAAATTGATTGGAGTGGGCCACCCAATCTACCGGAGTACCACTCAAGTCTTCAGTATCATCAGCTGCACAAGAACAATAATCTGCTCCGTCATCTTCCGCTTCTTTAAAGTAGACCGTACTATACCTCTTTTCAAATTGTGTATTCACCTCAATAGTATCAAGGTAATTTACCCATTTCAATTGTACAGGCCCATTTCCCAAACCTGCATAGTCCAGATCGTAATCCAGGTGATAACCTTCTTCTGATAATGTATATTTCTGGATGATCTTGGCACCATTAGACCCGACAGCAGATAATGTAATGGTTCTACCACTCACGCTACCGTTAAAATAAAGGTCTTTGGTCTCAAAATATTGATTCCGACCTTGCATCGGAACGGAATAAGAGAAAGAGTTCTTTTCATCCTCAAGAAGCTGTACAGGAACTTTATCTATAGGATTATCTTGTGGACCGAGGATCTTGAGATGATCTTTGATCACAGCACTTTTGATGAATCCCCCTTTTGAACTGAAGGTAACTTTAATCTGATCGTTCTCTAAAGTGAAATCTTCCTCCTGGCCATAGGCTGCTGCTGCAAAATTACCATAGGTATATTTCAAATCTTCTATCGCTGCAGAATCAGAAACTGCTTCTGTTTCAATATCATCTGTCACTGCTATAGCCTGATCTACCTCCTCCTTTATCCTGGCTTCTTCAGCAAGAGCTGCCATCTCTATAGAGTCCTGGATTCGATTTCTTTCTGCTACTTCTTCTTTAGATGGAGAGGTCATAATCGACCATCCTATCAAAACAGCGAATATCAATACAAATCCTAATATTTGATTTTTATCCATTTCATATGTGGTTATTTCTTCTCTGTTCTCATCATCTATCTTCTCGCGTCTTCAGAAAAGAAGAAAAAAATTTATTTTTCAACAGCATTCCATTCATTATCAATCATATAGTATCTTGGAGGGCTGTTCAATTTGCCGCAAAGGTAATATTTATGTAGATTCTTAATACATGATTTTTAGATGTTTACTTATCTTTTGGCGATGAATTAATTTTAACCCCAATTTGTATTGACATGTCGATGAAAAACCTCGAAGAATCCTATAGTGAAGCCGTATACTCTATTCATAACAGTGGCATCTATATTAAGGTTGGCCACCAGAATGAAGAATTAGACCATATTCTTGAAGAGTATCATGCCGAATCATGGGCTTTTATTACCGCCTGGAATCCCGGAGGAAAGCCTTTAACATTAGAAGAAAATCTTAAAAGACAGATCAAACTCCTGATGGAAATTAAGGATTTCATCCTGATGGAAGGACATGGTCAAGCACTTGATGGAAGTTGGTCAGAAGACAGCCTTCTTGTAGTCGGTATGTCTCAAAGTCAGGCCACTGACATATGTCAAAAGTATGGTCAATTGGCTTTTCTGTATGGAGACAAAGGAAAAGCTGCCAGGCTGATTTTTATCTAGATTGCATTTTTCTTCTCAATGAAGTAATATAGAATAGCAGTAATTATAGAGAAAAATAATGCTCCTATACTCCATAAGATCTTCCTTCCGTCTGTCATTGTTTTATTAACTGCCCATACTTCGTAAAGTACCCATACCAGGGCCGCTACGTGTATGATTCCTCCTAAACTATATGCTGAATTAAACATTCTTTGATTTGTTGATTAATAATATAAATGTCAATAAATGGTGGTTTCATTTCAATTTTATCCGACCACCTTACGGTAAATACAGATCAATAAACTTCCACTTTATTGATATACCTTATTATGTAAGAGAAAGTTCCGAACATATCGGGCTACACCATCTTCTAATTCAGTAAAGTCAGAATCATAACCAGCATTTCGCAATTTTCTTAAGTCTGCTTCTGTAAAATACTGGTAAGTATCTCTTATGTCTTCAGGTGTATCGATGTAATTGATCATTATTTCCCGGTCCATCGCATTAAATGTTGCTACAGTTAAATCTTCAAAGGTCCGGGCCTTACCTG
>JABDLO010000025.1 GCA_013002995.1 Saprospiraceae bacterium
TTGTTTTAAAAGGTGTAAGCAATTGTAAACGATCTGATGTAGGACTCACAACAACATTGACTTTGCTTCCATCCTCAATAGGAGGAATGAAACCAGCATCTTCTACTTCAAATCCATTTGGAGGAAACTCCTCTCCTGTAGGAGGATCTAGTTTAACATGTACTCCTGCTTCATTGACAAGGGTATCGGTAAGCGGATTAAACTTCATATCACCGGCAATGGCCAGTGCCGTTACGATCTCCGGTGAAGCAACGAATGCGTGGGTATTAGGGTTTCCATCATTTCTTTTCGTAAAGTTTCTGTTAAAAGAAGTGATGATGCTATTTTTTCTGTCAGGATTTTCCATGTGCCTTGCCCACTGCCCGATGCAAGGTCCACACGCATTGGCGAGTACTACACCTCCGATATTTTCAAATACATCCAGTATACCATCTCTCTCTACGGTAAATCTGATCATCTCAGATCCGGGAGTAATGGTGAACTCACTTTTAACTTTAAGGTTTTTATCGCTTGCTTGCTTAGCCACTGATGCAGCTCTCGTTAAGTCTTCATAAGAAGAGTTGGTACATGACCCTATGAGTCCTACTTCCAGTACAGGAGGATAATCGTTTTCTTCTACTGCTTCTGCAAATTTAGAAATTGGCCAGGCGAGGTCGGGGGTGTAAGGACCATTAACATGAGGCTCCAGAGTAGAAAGGTCAATTTCTATAACCCTGTCAAAATACTGCTCGGGATTATCATAACACTCCTGGTCTCCTGTAAGATGTTCTTTCACAGCATCCGCTAAATCAGCAATTTCTGATCTGCTGGTTTGTTTCAGGTATTCTGCCATTGATTCATCATAACCAAATGTTGAAGTGGTTGCTCCAATTTCTGCTCCCATATTACAGATTGTACCTTTACCGGTACATGACATACTTTGAGCTCCTGGTCCGAAGTATTCAACTATTGCTCCCGTACCACCTTTTACGGTGAGAATTCCTGCTACTTTCAGGATCACATCTTTAGGAGAGGTCCATCCGCTGAGTTTTCCGGTTAATTTAACACCGATTAATTTGGGCATTTTTAACTCCCATCCCATACCGGCCATCACATCAACTGCATCAGCTCCTCCTACTCCAATTGCTACCATTCCCAGACCCCCGGCATTGGGAGTATGTGAATCTGTTCCTATCATCATACCTCCCGGGAAAGAATAATTTTCAAGGACAACCTGGTGAATAATTCCAGCACCGGGTTTCCAGAATCCAACACCATATTTATTGGATACCGACTGTAAAAAATCATAAACCTCTGAATTGATATCGAGCGCACCTTTTAAGTCTTCATCCGCTCCGGTTTTAGCCTGGATGAGGTGATCACAATGCACCGTTGATGGAACTGCTACCTTATCTTTACCTGCCATCATAAATTGCAATAGTGCCATCTGTGCTGTTGCGTCCTGCATGGCCACTCTATCAGGAGCGAAGAATACATAGTCTTTTCCTCTGTTGAATTTCTGCAATGGTGATTCTTCATGCAAGTGAGAATAAAGGATTTTCTCTGCAAGGGTCATCGGTCTACCCAGGACTTTTCTTGCCTCTTCAATTTTTTGAGGAAGTTTTTCATAATGATTCTTGATCATGTCGATATCAAAAGGCATAGGAATAAAATTTAAGATTTTCAAAAATGGGATACAAATGTACAATTAAACTGTATTAAATAAAACAAGCAGCAAGGTCAAACTGTTGAGGTACAATGTATAATCTTATTTAAAAATGACTTCATTGTATTATCTTTGCGGGCATTTAAAGCTGGAATTGCTTATTACACATATTTTAATAAAAAAAATCATACATGATATCTACTGAAAATTACAAAGTAAAGGACATCAGCCTTGCGGAATGGGGTCGCAAAGAAATTACTCTGGCGGAAGCTGAAATGCCAGGACTGATGGCCTTAAGGGAAGAATATAAAGGGCAGAAACCATTAGCTGGAGCTAGAATAGCCGGATGTCTTCATATGACCATCCAGACAGCTGTTCTTATTGAAACGCTAATTGAACTGGGTGCTGAAGTGACCTGGTCTTCATGTAATATATTTTCTACCCAGGATCATGCTGCTGCTGCAATAGCTGCTGCCGGTGTTCCGGTATATGCCTGGAAAGGAATGAATGATGAAGAGTTCTGGTGGTGTATAGAACAGACATTATTTGCATTTGAAGGTGGTAAGCCGTTAAATATGATTCTGGATGATGGTGGAGACCTTACCAATGTGGTATTAGATAACCATCCTGAATTGGTAGAGGGAATTAAAGGGTTAAGTGAGGAGACTACGACCGGTGTCCACAGATTATATGATAGAGAGATCAATGGCACATTAACCATGCCTGCAATCAATGTCAATGACTCCGTAACCAAGTCAAAATTTGACAATAAATACGGTTGCAAGGAATCATGTGTAGATGCCATCAGAAGAGCCACAGATATCATGATGGCCGGTAAAGTCGCTGTTGTAGCTGGATATGGAGATGTAGGTAAAGGATCTGCCGCTTCATTAAGAGGTGCAGGTTGCAGAGTAATTGTAACTGAAATCGATCCGATATGTGCCTTGCAGGCGGCTATGGATGGATTTGCCGTGAAGCGGATGGATGATGCAATTAAAGAAGCCAATATCGTTGTTACTGCCACAGGTAATAAAGACATCATTGAAGAAAGACATTTCAGGTCTATGAGCGATAAAACCATTGTATGTAATATCGGCCACTTTGATAATGAAATCGATATGGCATGGTTAAATGGAACTTATGGCGATACCAGGGATCAGATCAAGCCTCAAGTAGATAAGTATACCATTGATGGCAAAGACATCATCGTTCTTGCCGAGGGTAGACTGGTCAACCTGGGTTGTGCCACAGGTCACCCTTCATTCGTAATGTCTAATTCATTTACCAATCAGACGCTTGCTCAATTAGAGTTGTGGATGAACAGCCACAATTATGAAAATAAGGTTTATACCTTACCGAAACATTTAGATGAGAAAGTTGCCAGATTACACCTAGAGAAAATCGGAGTAGAACTCGAATCATTAAGGCCTGAGCAAGCAGAATATATCGGTGTTACGGTAGAAGGACCTTACAAGCCAGAATATTATAGATATTAATAGAATAATTAAAGCCACAAGAAAAGGGGAGTTGAATGATCAGCTCCCCTTCTTATTTTAAAAAACTTGAGTAATTCAATTTATCTTTTAGACAAACCTGCTTAATAACCAGGCACTGATCAAAATCAAAGGAATGACTTTGATAGCAAGCGTAATCAATGAATCCTTCCTATTGAAAAGCAATCCGCGATTGTACTTGTATCTGACCATAGGATAAAATCTATCCTCTGTCTCCCAAGTATTCAGACTATCTTTTCTGATCATTCTTTTTTCTTCGATCTTTTGTTCTGCACCGTATGTTCTGAACATTGATGCAAACTTTTCATTCAACAAATTCATAATCATTTGTTTTAAAGAGCTAAAGTATAATATTCTAAATACTGCTCCATTTCATAAATATTTCCTTATTTAATTTTGCGGGTGCAAATATATGTTACATATATTTTACAAACAAGATTCCCCGTCAATTAATGTGTTAAAAGTTTATTATTAAAATGAATCCAGAAATCACATTGCAAATCTCTTCCTTAAAGAATACTTCCCATCAGATTGATCATTGCCAATCCAAGGAATAATGCCCACGGAAGGATGACTTTCAATTCTTCCCAGGATGCATCATATCCTTTTGGAAGCCTGGCGGTAATTACTTTCTTTGCTTTAAAGGCTGAATTGTATGTTTTACCAGATTGATGAGTTGCAATCTTGTCAATCATTTGGTTTTTCCTAGCGGTAAAAAACCCTTTTGGCCTTATGTTATCATATGGTTTAGGAATGGCATTTAGATTAATCATAACAAATATAATTTGGTTAAAGAATTAGTATTAGGTTTTAGTAGTATTATAACAACTTTTATTTGTTATAGTTCATTAATAAACATCGGATTCAATATTTTATTTTACCATGAGACGTTATAATATGGTTTAAGTTACAATTCTTAATGATATAGTTTAAAATAAAAGAGCTGAACGGATATGAATCTCGTTCAGCTCATAGATGCGGTCTTCCTGAAAAGGCATAATTACAGTCTGGGTGAATGGTATCTAGGGTTATGCACGGGTTGAGACGGTAAAGTAGCAGTATGTTGTATGTGCCTATATTCCAACTAGAATGTTGGCCATCAGGATGGTCATTAAGAAGGTCCACATTGAGATTGAGGGCCTCGATAGTTCCTTGTGCATCTTGGTTTTCAAGTTGTCAGCTTGCGTGATCTTATTATTGATCACCTGGTCTAGTGCTTGTCTGTGAGCCATGAGGTCTTGGTTGATGTCATGGATCAAATGGTTGATTAGGGCATTCATAGTAAAAACAATTTGGGGTTAAAAAATATGGCTTTATAGTAAATGGGTTAAAACGTTAAAAGGCTGCTTATCAAAATCACGGCAAGGAATATACACCAGGGTGCTATAAACATTATGGCCAGGTATTTGGCTTTCTTTTCAATTTTATCTGTTTGAGGGTCATTCTGTTTCATCTTTGATTTGGATTCATTTAAGTTGATGCATTTTCTTCTTCCGAGGAACTTGTACCGTCCTGAAGAGCAATAGGGATTCTTTAAGAATTGAATTAGTAGCATGGTAAGTAGTTATGTGATTAGGAAAATGAGGACTGGATATAGTTTTTTTGGGGGGTTATACATCCAGTCCTTTAGGTGTCCTTCAGGATACCCATACCAGGCTTGCGATAAGTATACTGATGTACAGCGTAAGATTACTGATCGATGAAAGCTTAGAATGGCCCTCATCTTTACCTATCGACACTCCTGAAGGTTTTTTATTGGTATTCCAGGAAGTATTGTAAGTTTTACCACCATTTCCCTGGGCGATTTCGCTATTCATTAATCTTTTTCTGTCGCTGAAAAAAGACTTAGGTCTGGTAGTATCATAAGGATTACTTGAATATTTATGTTGTAACATGGTTTTTTTAATTGAATGGTTTAAGAATTAATGAGGTTGTTTTGATTATGAAACCCATACGAGGCTTACAATAAGGATACTTATATAAAGTGTCAATGAACTGATAGAATCAAGTTTTGAATGACCTGTATCCTTTGCTAAAGACTTTTGAGTTGGTTTTCTGTTGGCATTCCAGGATGCGTTGAAAGATTTTCCTCCGTTTCCCTGGGCGATTTCACTGTTCATCAATCTTTTTCTATCATTGAAGAAAGACTTAGGTCTGGTAGTGTCGTAAGGATTGCTTGAATACTGCTGTCGTAACATGGCTGAAATTTTTAGGGTTTTAAAATATAATTTGTTAAATAGATTGTTTCAATTATTATTTTTTGAATATTCGTGATATTCAGAATAATGTTTGATAATAAAGACGTAAAACGGATAAAATTAGTTTCCGGCTAAATGGGAATCGCGATGAGGGATATCCGGGGAACGAGGAAGGGATTTAGAAACACGACCATCGTATGAAAATATCCGATAAATGTAAAAAAGCGAGTTTGTTATGAAATTTAAATAGCCTAATATTGTTATGCAGTAAAGAAACTGAACGTATGTTATATAGTGTATTACTAGTATTTATAGGGCTTCTGGCTCCTTCAGGGGTGTTTCACGACATTCACATCAGCAAGTGTGACATCAAGCATGATACTGAAGACAGGGCCTTACAGATCACTTTACATATATTTATAGATGACCTGGAAAAGTCTCTAGAAGAGCAGGGAGAAGAGGGTTTGTTCATTCTTACGGAGCAGGAAAGGGTGGATGTCGACTCATTAATGGAGGAATATATCAATGAACATTTAAGGATAACGGTTGATGGCCAGGAGGTACTCCCCTATTACCTGGGAAAGGAGATATCCGATGATCTGATGGCTGCATGGTGTTACCTGGAGGTCCCTGAAGTAGATGATGTCAGCGAAATAGAGGTGATTTACGATGTATTAATGGAATTGTACAATGATCAGCGGAATATTGTAACGGTGAAGCAGGACAGGGATCGCAAGGCCTATTTGTTATTTGATATTAAGGAACGGCAGGCGGTGGTGGAGTTTTGATAGATATAAATGATTGTACTAGATATTCATTCGAAGTAAATACCTGCCAAAGGCAGGCAGGCTTCGAATAACGTGTTGTTGATTAATTGTGGAAAATTACGGATCGGGGCCTTTAGGCCCTGAAATCTAGGGAGAGGTTCATTCTAAACATTTGTTTCGGTTGGCAGGCATTCGGCCTTCCTTAACTGAAAGAAGTATTGTTTAACTGTGTAATTGTTTAATCGTGTAAGGATTATGAATTACTAACTACTTATGAAAAAGATCATACAAGACATATTCATATTTCCGATTAGGGTGTATCAGAAGGTGATATCGCCGTTGATTGGACCTACCTGTCGATTTGAGCCCACCTGCAGTCATTATATGGTAGGAGCGATCCGGGAGTGGGGAGTGATCAAGGGGATCTACCTGGGCATCCGCAGGATATTAAAATGTCATCCCTGGGGCCCGACTGGGGAGGATCCGGTACCGAAGAGGCCGAAGAAAGGGTAAGTTGCGGGGCCTGAAGGCCCCGTTCCGTAGGTTGCACGTACGGAGTGGGGCCTTCAGGCCCCAAAGAATACACGCTAACCATCAGCTTTATATTTTCAATCAATAGTTCAGTGGGTTTAAAGCATTGTCTTCTCTACTTAATCCTATTGATATATCTAGAATCTTATAATCCGGTAATTAAGGTGCCAAAGAAGTAGTGGTAAATTAAAGTACGTGAAAGCCAGGTCTTTGTGGAGTTTTTCGGGGCCTGAAGGCCCCGTTCCGTAGGGTGCACGTACGGATTGGGGCCTTCAGGCCCCAGGAACGAGCTATTCTACAATTTTCACCCAAGTAAACTCATGTTCTCCAGGCTTGCTAGTAATTCCTGCCTTTATGGGATTATTTATAATGTAATGAATGGTGTTATTCCAATGATTATCATTTCTTATGGTTCGATCATAATAATCTCTTGCCCAAAATGCGCCTTTCCTATTTAAAAGCTTGTTGCACGCTCTGGAAGACCCTCCTTTGATCAGATTCATGATAGAAGGTAAACTTTTATACCCAGTTACCATATCCTTTTCTGTAGGATCATTTATATATTTAGATTGAATGGCTGTGTCTATCAGAAAGTGCACATGATTGGGCATAATGGTATAAGCGTAAAGGTCATAGTATTTCTTGTCGTATTGTTTTAGTTTGGAGATAACCTTGAAGGCTATTTCAGGTTTGGCAATATGACATTCTCCATATTGATTGTCCAGCTGTGATTCAAAGTTGGCGAAGTATTTTTCCTTCAGATCATCTGTTAGTCTTTCTTTATCCGCTTTGCTGTGGTTGGATTTTAAGACTGAATGTAATTCCTCTTCATAAGCTTCTTTGATCGGCAGAAAGAGGGACTGTGGAAGAGAATCACGTAAACGGATGGTTATGAAATAGGAAGCTGCGATGGGAGTAAGGTGTGGAAGGCGATTGAAGTAATAGTATTTCATTGAAATCCCATCTGATTCAGGATGAATTTAAGAAATTATAGAGAAAGGTAGTGTCGGGGCCTGAAGGCCCCGTTCCGTAGGGTGTACGTAAGGAGTGGGGTTTTCAGGCCCCAGCAACAG
>JABDLO010000002.1 GCA_013002995.1 Saprospiraceae bacterium
ATCCTGAATTGATTAATCTATATGGCCCCAGAGAAGGAAATTACTTTAGTTCCATGACTGACTCCGGAACCATCTATTTTAATATCTGGAACACTGGAGATATGTACAAAGCCATTCCTGTTGATACTGGATATGTTGTTGAAAGCCTGGGTGAAATAATAAACTCAAATAGTGGAGATGGTGACCCCTTCATTGCTCCGGATGAATCTTATTTAATATTCAGGTCAAGAAGAGAAGGTGGTCTGGGAGTTGGAGACTTGTGGATTACCTTCAACCTCGAGAGTGGATGGACAGAACCACAGAATTTAGGTGAACCAATCAATTCAAAATACCATGAAATGTGCCCTTATGTTACAACAGACGGAAGGCTCTTTATCTTTTCAAGTGGCAGATTTAATAAAACCTATTTTAACGAGGAAGTTGCAGACTTAGAGGATGTAAAGAAAAAGCTTGCTACCTGGGATAACGGACAACAAAACATCTACTCCATGAGTGCATCTTTTATTGATTCTTTAAGGGCAGTTGCAATTCAGGATTTAAAAGGAAAATAAGATGATGTGCAATATGAATCGAGATCCTGTAGACAATAAGCTAGCTTTCAAAAATCACTGAATCTTTTCATTTTTTAAGGATTCAATTGTTTCAATATAGTTTATGATCCTTTCATAAATAGGAATTAAAGAGGAAGAATTTCTGATGTGGTCAATGAGTAGGTTTGAAAACTTTCTATTATTGAACATCATTTTTGAATCAGTCTTAAATCGTCCTTCATCAGAGGTGACATATTCACCTTCAGGGCTGAAATTGAAATTATAAATCAAATATTTTGACCTTTCTTTATAAACAGAAATTCCATCCATATACTCATTAAGAAAAGGTCTCAAATGAGTGTTTACAAAATCATTATGCAAATCTTCATATACAGACAAGAGCAACAACTGTCTATCAAGATATGTAAGATTTGTTCTTAGCTCATCGGACTCGATAAATTTGAGTTCGCCGGAAGCAGCTAAAGCATCATAGATATTGGTGACGTTGCTCTTACCAAACATCCATCGATTAGTGATAACAGCAAGGTAATGCTCTAATGAATCTATATTATAATCTGATGCTGGTTGTTGAAGCACACTCAACAATGAATTGGAATATTTTACTACATCTTTATAAATATCATACCCTCTCCTGGATTGCCAGGACAAATTTCCCAATTCTGCACCAATCGAAGATAGTATGCGTTGTTCTTCCACTCTTGCTTGTTGATATTGATTCCAATTATTAATGTTTAAAGCAATTAATATTCCTATCACCACCAGTGCAATTTCGCCTAAAGCATATAAAAAGTACTTCCTAAAATGATTGGTTTCCATTAGTGATTTTCTAATGTGTCGAAAGAATCGAAGCATCGCTAAAGATATACAAATTCGATAGTTCAATCCAACAAGAAAACATTTCAACCTTCATAAAAAGTGATTATTACATTACACAAAATCTCCTGAAACCCCTATAAATAATGGCTTTGATACATATGTGAACACTTCTGTTACATGAGTCCTGACAATGATTGGTGCTTAATGATAGGTTTGAATCATCAATCACAATCAAAGTTTTATATCATGAAAAACCATACACAATTAACCATTGCAATTATCATTTCTTTATTGGCACTTCCTTTCATATCCTATGCACAGAATGAATCAACATCCCCATCAGGGTACTTCTGGGTAGGTGCTGATTTTAGTGGTGTCTCAGAAGTTAGAGTGAGAAGGCATCATCTGACTGGTAAATCTATCAATTTAAACCTGAACTACAATAAAGGCATCCATCTATTTAGCTTCCAGGTAGGTTCATCTAACTATGAAGAAAAAAATAACTGGAACGACCTTTTTAAATTTTTTGGAGGAGGTTCAGGAAGAGTAATTACCGATCAATTGATTAATTCTTCCTTTACACAGGTCAACCTCATGTATGGATTAATCTCCTCTCCATCCACTGTTAGATTCTTTGCTTCCACTGGATTATCGTGGGTTAATGCCAATGACTCCAATTCCAGTGCATTTAAGGACAAGACGGAATATTCAGGTATTGGTCTCCCAATTAAAGTGGGCACCATCCTTTCATTTGGAAACATAGGATTAGGATTGAATTATTTCAACAATCTAAACTCTTATTCCAATAACTCCGGCGTCTCTTTTTCATTCATAATTGGGGTTATGAAGTGATTTTTAAATATTCCGACAGAACATCTAATTAAGACCAACAATCACCTTTTTCTAAAATTTAACATCATGAAAAACCATATAAAATTATCCATCTCAATTATAACTTTTTTAATGCTTTTCACAATTGATTCTATTGGTCAAAATCAACCATCATTATCAATACTAGATAAAGAACCAATTGATACTCCAAAAAACGCATTTCATTTAGATTTTGGTACGGTAGGCATTGGTATAGCCTCCAATATCAATTATGAGTTTCACCTTGGTTCCGTAAAATCAAGAGTATTTCAATTTTCAGGGAGGTTAGGTTTAGGTTACATATATGCAGCAGGAATTTGGTGTGATGGAGTTTCCGGCATGTTAGGAACTACAGGTATCAATATGCTTGTAGGAAGTGGAAACCATCATTTGGATGTGAACGCCGGAGGGCAATTTAAATTCTACAGTGACAGTAATGAAATTGAAGGGATATTTCGTTGTAGTTCTGAACTTAAGTCTTTCATTCCCCTGGTAGAAATTGGTTACCGGTATCAAAAACCTAGTGGTGGATTCCTGTTCAGAGCTCACATAGGATCAACCGGATTAGCCTTAGGCTTTGGTAATTCATGGTAAGGATTCAAATCACATCATTTTTCAATTGAATATATAGCTGCATCTAGTTTGTCTAAACGAAAGAATAAGAAATTGATAATCATGCCATTATCCATTAGTACATAGTTTTATACTTAAATAACATAACATGAAAAACACGACAAAAAAATATCATATACCTTCAGGCTATTTTAATAATGCTAACATAATAATATCTATACTTTTCCTAATAGTATTGAGTTCGGGATGTTCATATCCAGCAACACTTCCACTACGTGATGGAGATGAAGTACGAGTTACCAGTGTAGAGTCTGATCTGGACAATGTAAAGATGATTTTTTCTTCGTTCACAACTGGTGCAGTCAATGAACCTGATCAGGATGGTTTAAATATTTCTTACCAAAACCTGGACAATCTGAAAGTTAAACGTGGCAAAAAGACGGCAATTCTTCACGGTCTGGTTGGTGGGCTTTTTATCGGTACTTTGGTTGGAACTATGGCACCTCCTGGAAATGGATCAAATGGTTTTAATCGCATGCTAGGAGGATCAATTGGGGCAATAATTGGTGTACCCATTGGAGGCTTAATTGGATTATCCATACCCCTGGACCGCTGGAAAGAAATTCCTCTCAATGACTTAAAACTATCATTAATGCCCAATGGAGGAGGTGCAGTTGGAATTGGGGTTACCTTCAAGTTTAGTTCTAATTAGAAGATTATTTGATTTTGATTTAATTGTATAAAACTATCAATCATGAATACCAATCCAAAAATGAATTTCGTCTCTATTAATTATTTCAAAAATTACAAAGCATACTATCCCCTATTAATTTTATTAATAGTTGCTGCAGGATGCTCCTCTCCTAAAGCTCTCCCACTCATTCAGGATGATGAGGTAAAGGTTACCAGCAAGACGGCTGAGTTATCTAATGAGAAAATGTATTATGATGCTATATCTGATAAAATAAATATACCACCAGCTGATGGAAATATCCACATTCCATTTCAGGACCTGGATAAATTAAAGGTAAAACGTGGTCAACGGTCATTGCTGCGCGAAGGATTCATAGGTGGCTTGCTAGCCGGCATCATTGTTGGAAACATAGTTGCCCCCAAAGATGGGAGAAACTTGGAAGGATTCAATCAATCCTTCTCCTATTTCCTTATTGGAACCGGAATAGGAACAGTATTCGGATTAGTAAGCACAGTAGATCGTTGGAAAAATGTACCCTTAGATAAATTTAAGCTTTCTTTGATGCCCAATAGTGGAGGTGCAGTAGGAGTTGGGATTACTTTTAGATTAAACTAATAAATAGATAGCAGTATCTGCCTATAATTGGAGTTTAATGGTAAATAGAAAAGCCGGACAAAGATGCTACCCGGCTTTCCATGAAAATATTTTATTGCTAGATTATGATTCAATACTTATGAATGTAGGTTCAATGTTCTTTTGTCTCACAGTTATAATACCAACAATCAACATGACGAGCATCAATATCATAATCCCCCATTCTCCCAATGTTGGAATTGGACTCACCCCTC
>JABDLO010000067.1 GCA_013002995.1 Saprospiraceae bacterium
CAGTAGGTGTGGTTCCTTCACTATAACGCCTTTAGCGTCATTCCTCCTTCGTCGGACCGTTCAGTCATCTTCCTTTTTGATTGACATTTAGTCGGCCACCCACCCACGCCGGAGGCGTGGTTCCTTCCTTATGTCGCCGATGGCGTCATTCCTTCAAACCAGTCATTCCTCCTTCGGAAAGGTCAGTCATCACCTCGGGCATAGTTTATATTTCATAAAGTTTTATGATATGAGTTCGGCGGGATGTAGCCTCCCACCTTCTCGCAGGAGCTCGAAGTTACTTCACTGAAGCCTCAGACGGCTTCACCCTTCGGGTATGTTCAGTCATCCTACGACTTCTACTGTTTACCCCACCATCGCACATCAATTAACATCCTGGATTGACACTTATTTTTCTAATAATCAATTCATAAGGAGTAAAATTTGTCTATAGTTTGTTATTATACTTAAATCCAGGATCTAATATTTCGAGGCTTGTCTTGGCAGCTGTTAATGTGATAAAATGATAATTGTAGTCAAGACAATTATCAACTTATTAATTCACACCAATGAAAACCAACAGAAGATGAAAAAAAGAAAGTTGGCAGCCATCATGTTTACCGATATTGAAGGATACACCGCCATCATGCAAAGAAGCGAAGAAGAAGGAATGGGATTGCGTGACAGGCACAGGGAAATATTCAATAGATCATCTGATAAATTTAATGGCCAGATCCTCCAATATTATGGGGATGGTACATTAAGTATTTTTGATAGTGTTGTAGATGCGGTGAATTGTGGGATAGAGATGCAGATTGCCTTCCAGAAGGGTCCAGTCGTTCCGGTTAGAGTAGGTATCCATTTGGGTGATATCATTTTTTCTGAGGAAGAAATCATTGGAGATGGTGTAAATGTAGCATCCAGGATAGAGTCACTTGCTGTGTCGGGAAGTGTTCTTATATCAGATAGAGTCTACAATGAAATCAGAAATACCGATCATATTGATGCACAATTTCTCAAAAAATTCAAGCTAAAAAATGTAGCTGAACCTCTTGGGGTTTATGCCATTTCTAATCCTGGAATCGTTGTACCCAACGCAGATGAAATTACCGGGAAACTGCAAGCGCAAAATAGCTTTAAAAAAATAGTTAAGAAGTATTATTTACCAGCACTGGTATTGCTTTTACTGATTGCTTTTGCAGGTTTTTGGGGTGGTTCTAAATGGAGTGAATACCTAGAGAACCAGCCTGATATTAAAGTAGTAGTATTACCATTTGAACAATCTGTATCCCTTGATGAAAATGAGTCGCAATTGGGCGACGTAACACAAGAGCTGATTGAGGAACTCTCCAAAATAGATAGGGCAATGGTACTGAGCAGGGCTACTTCTACAGTTTTGACTGCAGGATTCAGCAGTTCCCAATCCTTGATATCTGATCAAATAAACGATGTTGATTATTTCATTAAAGGAAATGCTGAGCTGGATGATGATCAGATGAAGATCGATGTATCAGTAAGCGAACAAAAAGATGGACCACTTATATGGGAAAAGAGTTACGAAAGTACATTATCTAAAGCCCGCAACCTGTGGACAGAAATAGCAGCAGAAATAGGTAAAGAAATAGGATTAAAAAGATCTGTTGAAAAAATGGCCAAACGAGCCAATATACAACCGATAAACCCGGAAAGCTATAAACTATATTTACAGGCGAAAAGCCAGTTCAACCAGATGGATCCTGAAGCATTCCAACGAGGAATACAACTTATGGAAGAAGCACTGGATAAGGACCCTACAGATGCCCATGCTTATGCTCATTTGGCAGAAGGATATGTAGCAATAGGACATTTTTTTGGTGGTTCACCAGATGTTTTTCCAAAAGCTCTTTCAGCAGCCAGGCGTTCCATTCAATTAGATTCGACAGTAGCAATGGCCTGGGCAGCCCTTTCTCATTACCATACCTACTTTGGTATGGATTGGGAACTTGCAGAATATGCTTTCGAAAAAGCCAATGAATTAAATCCCAATATGGCTTACAACCATTACCACAGGGCCTGGTATTTGGTTTTATTCGGGAGAATGAATGAAGCCATTGAAGAACACAAGATTGCCCAGCAGTTAGAACCATTTGATCCTTTCCATACCGCATGGTTGGGAGAAATATATCGATTGGTAGGAATGTACGATGAAGCTTTGGCTGAAGTGGAAAAGGCCGATCAAATGGTCAAGAACAATCAGGTAGGTCAACTCGTAAAAGGCAGGGTATTATTAGATTTAGGTAAGACGGATGAAGCAATAAAGACTTTTAAAGAAGCAAAAAGTAAATACAATAATTATGCTCAGGCATTACTAAAAGCTGGTAGGATAGATGAGGTGAGAACTTTAATGGCAGAATTGGAGTCAATGCCCATGAATCATTGGTGGGCGCGTTGTCTTGCTATCCTGTATTGTCAGATGGAAGAAAAAGATAAGTGTTTCGAGTGGTTGAATTACCCGGAAAGGCATGCCTGGTTTCCTTGGATGAGGGTAATGTGGCTCCCGGAATCAATTAAAAAGGATCCTCGATTTCTTGGACTGATGGATGAGATGAACCTTCCTCATCCTGCACCATTTAAGTTTGATCCAAACGAATTATCTATATAAAACCTTTGATTTCTGAATATAGAAGATACTCATTTGCAGTTATATACTCCATTAAATGTGGTAATATATTGTATGTAAAGCATCTTATAAACTCATTACTGAATTCATTATCAATAAGTTGGGTATACTTACTTTTGATGATAATGATATTCAAAAAATAAATGATAAGAAACCCAAATCCAATATCAGGAAATGGATAAAATGTTATGTATCGGCATTTATTGGACAATAAAATTAATATTTACCTTCGTTTGACCTTCACATATATATTATTATATTTGTATTAAGATATAGCAGAGAGAGTTATATAATTCCCAATGATTTATTAAAAAAAATTATATATGTGGAAACTTTTATAATTTTTGATCGTTATAGTTCTAGAATTTGGTAAGATTAGAAAGATTCTTACATTTGTATATCCCAAGGCAGTAAGCGACTCACCTCTCTTACTTTCCTTACAAAGTTCTAAAAAATTGTGGCACGTATTTAGCAATAGATATCGTGTATAAAATATAAACGACATCAATTGTCGGAAGATGTAGTTTTCTTATTTTGAGACCTTAGTCGAAAGAGCCCGAGTTTGCACGCAAACTTGGGCTTATTAGTTTTATAGAGCACATCTGTTAGCACCAATTTTTATTCATTTCCTTTTAAATACTGTATCTTTATATTGAGACCCTGTACTTTAAGAAGGAATAAGAGAATTATGACGCACGACTTCAAAAACCTAAAAGACAAGCTCATTAAAGGTAAAGTAATAGCTGTTGCGGATGAGCTGATTGAGATTGCCTACAATGATCTCAAGGACGAAAAGATCGCCAAAGAGCTGAAGGTCCTTCAATTCAGATGGGAAAAAGTAACCAGTCAGGAAAGGCAAAATCTCCTTTCTTACGATAAGATATCCACCACTAAGAGTCAAATCACCAGTGGAGTCATTGATGTGATGAGCATCATAAAGAAGAGAATAGAGACAGGAGATACTGGTGATGTCAGGAAAACAAAAAGGAATAAGCTCATTTATGCCATCGGAGGTATTGCACTAGCTTTCCTACTTTGGTTTGGATACATCTGGTTAATTGACCCTCATCACGATGACCAGCACAGTAGTGTATATATTGATTGTCCTTTCCACGTTGATGAACACGATACAGTTGTTCATTATAATATTCTCATCGTTCCTTTTAAGAATTATTCATTTAACGATAGCAGGGAGAAGATTGATGAAGCGTTGAGAGATGGCCTTTCTAATTCGACCAGCAAACTCAATACCCTCGTCAGGATTTTGAATGAACAGATTGATGTTCCGGACTACGCCTTTGCCAGAAGTAAGTTAAAAGAGTGTGCTGCCAATATGTTGATCTGGGGTGCCTATGAGCGGGAAGACTCCATTAACGTACTCATTAAGTATGTCACTGATGACCTTCAGAAACCGCTGACTGGGGAGGGAATACAATCTATGGTAGGGGTGGTAAAAAGTATTTCCTCGATTGAAAGTGGAGAATTGGTGGCACAATTCAATAATATTCTTGGAGTGACGACACCATTCCTCACCGGGATCAATATGATTAAAGAAAGAAAGCTGGATGATGCCATTTCTCAGTTTGATCAAATTGATTCTGATAATCAACAGGTGCAAAGTATGGTAGCCAAAGCCAAAGGGGATGTGCATCTGTTGCAAAATGACTACGATAAAGCAATAGATTCCTATTCCGAAGCCATTCAATCAGGAGAAGAAAGTGCAGAACCGTACAATAATATTGGTTACGCATTATACAGAAAAGGGGATATCCCGGGGGCAATTGAAAACTTTAAAAAAGCGGCACAATTAAATCCTGACCAGGGAGACATCCTTGATAACCTGAACATTGCAGAGCAGGAATTTACCAATCTGCAAGGTTCAATGGCAGAGGATAGATCCACACCGCCACAACCGGCTCCATCTATTGTTGCTGAATCTACAGAACCCGAAACTCCTGCGGAAGTACAGCCGACAATGCCATCCATCTGCAATTCAGCTTCTAATTGTAATAAAGAAGGTTTGAAACTGTACAAAGCAAAAAAATATGATGAGGCGATAAAGTATTATGAAGCTGCTATAATCTATAATTCCAGGGTTCCAGAAATATATCTCAATATTGGCCTGGTATATAATGATAAAGGTGACTATGATACAGCAATTGTGTATTACAAAAGAGCGGAATCAATGGATCCTGAATATCCTAATACATACTACAATATGCATATTGCATATCTGAATAAAGGAGATAGAGATAATGCTCAGAAGTATCAGGATCTATTTCAATCCAAGGGTGGTAAGTTGGCACCTCCACGGACCATCAATGATTAATAACAGTGGCATAAAAAATATTACACCAAAGAATTTTTTGATAGGAGAACATAATGGGTTTTGGGCTTACTATTTACTGGTAAATATTTTAATATCGAAGTACCCGATCATAAAATCTTCAGATATGCTTAAAATTAATCTTTAGGCGATCCTTCATTAATCAACTTTTACTTCACCTTTAATGTCTCCAATTTTAAACCAACTCTCATAATTTAATTCACTCACTTATTGATGTGTTCCTGGATATTCCGAAGGCATTGATTCTATTTCTTTCATAGATTAATTCTCTGATTATTAAGAGTTTAAGCTTTTTATGTCTTTATGCCATTAAAATCATTACATTTACAGACATTCAGTTCTACAGCCTACAGCCTACAGCCTACAGCATTTACCAAAGCCTCCAGCCCACAGCTTATAACTAATTACTTATTACTCTACACTAAAATCTTTTTTTATGAAAAGGCTATCTATGTTCCTATTGCTAGTTCCTGCATTTTTATTAAGCCAAGAGCAGACCACTAAAAGAGATACCACTCTAAACAAAGAAAAAGCTGTTAATAATCAAGTCGTATTTACCAATGATGGGAAGTTGAAGTTCCCAGATAATACAGTACAGGAAACTGCCTATCCTGGAAATTCTCAATCTCAAGGCAATCCTCCTAATTTTGATATTCTCAATAATGGTATACAGTTTCCTGATGGTACGGTACAGACAACCGCATATATACCTATCAATAATCCCCCTCTAATTGAAGGACCACTTGTTATTGTAATTGAGGGCATAGTGGATGCACTTATGATTGGATCAGTAAAGGAGGAAGTAGACATAACAATTGATGTTGAAAGCGGTGGGTCCCCATCTAATTCACGCCCATCATTTGGTGATGTTTCATTTACCAGAGAAGCAGATGGCAATTCAGCTTTACTTAAAGGATTTTTGCCAGAGGTGCGAGAAATAGATTTTATAGAGGTATATAAACAGATCCAAATTGGAGGTAATCCAGATACTTGGCAGCCAATTCAGAAGTTTCGATATACGGGATGTTTTTTGACTCAATTTTCGTTGAGTAATAGTAATGATAATTTTTTTACGCAGGAAACGGTTTCTTTTACCTTTAGAACGGTATGCACTGTATCGTATAAACAAGATTTAAACGGAGGCTGGATGGAAGATACGAGTAGCTCATATGACAGAGTAACAGGTCAATCTGGTGGTAATTGTTCTTTTTAGTTTATTTGATTCAATTAATTAGCAATTCATGTGTAATCATTGTAGTAATTCAAGAAATTACTCGCCCTATTCCGGCAAACTGAATAAATTGTATATTCGGCGCTAGAAGTAGAGTTTATCATGTTCCGAAGACTAATGAAACTAAGATGGCTGGAATTCAAGCGTTCGCCGGCTTTTACACAGCGATTGGCACAGACCATCATCATCTGGATCTTCTTCCTGTATTTTGCTCTTAATTTTTTGGCACTTGGATGGTTCTCGGGAAGTTTACTTAGAGAGAAATATCCGGATGAAAATTACTACCACCTATTCGGAGGGTTTATCATTTATTATTTCCTCTTTGACCTGATCATGCGGGTATTGATACAGAAGTATCCGGTCATGAATATTAAGAAATACCTGAATCTTAATATCAAGCGGTCATCAATCATCCATCTATTGCTGACCATTTCATTGAGAAGCTTTTTTAATATTCTTCCACTATTTGCCATCCTACCATTTGTGTTGACCAATTGGGGACATATGCAGGAATGGAACATTGCCTGGCCATTTACCATACTTCTTTTTGGGATTATCTTGCTTAATAACTATCTGAGCTTTCTGATTGATCGTTATTTCAGATTGGAAAGTATGTGGCCGATGATCTTTATGGGTGTATTGATGGCAGTGTTATTCATGGACTTTAATGGGTATATATCAATCATGCCCATATTTCATGAAGTTTTTATTTTCCTTACGGGAAATGTGTTTACCGCCCTCATCCCTGCAATTCTGGGTATTGTCTTTTATTGGCTGAATTACTTATTCCTTCAGTCCAATATGTATGTAGAGGATATTGTCACCAAACAAGTATCAGAAGCTGGTTCGATCCACCTTGGTTTTTTGGACCGTTTTGGTCAGGCAGGTAAACTAATGAACCTGGAGATGAAACTCATCTGGAGAAACAAACGATCCAGGGTCACTTTGTATATGAGTATTTTCTTTTTGCTTTATCCTTTAATATTCTTTGGATCAGGTACGCTCGAGTTAGATGTATTCAGGTATTTCATAGGTATTTTCGTGACTGGAATATTTGCCATGAGCTATGGGCAATTGATGCTATCCTGGAATAGTACTCATTTTGATCTATTGGCTACCAGGAAGATTAAGATAGAAGATATATTCAGAGCCAAGTACTATATCATGATATCCTCTTGTGTCATACTGTGGCTGGCCTCCTTGGTATATGGATTTGTTGATATATCCTGGATCAGGATATTTACGTTGATGTTCATTTTTAATATGGGAGTATCCATCTTTTTCTACATGTTTATTGCAGCTTATAATTCTAAAAGAATTGACCCAGGTAAGGGAGCAATGATGAACTATGAAGGGATTAATGCTGCTCACTTCATTGTCGTCATTCCATTGATGTTTCTTCCCAGCCTGATCAGATGGCCCTTCTCTGCCATGGGACACCCTGGTATTGGGGAGTTGGTCATCGGTGCTATTGGCTTATTGGGAATCATATTTCACAATTTCCTTATTGACAAGGCCACCAATTTATTCCTCAGCAACAGGTATAAAATTATGAGTGCATTCAGAAAAAAGACTTAGACAATGATTTCATTCAACAACATAAAGAAGAGCTACAATAAAGTAACCGTACTTGATGTTCCGCAATGGACCATTAAGAAAGGAGAAACTGTAGGCCTTGTCGGGAATAATGGTGCCGGTAAGACTACTGCATTTAGTCTGTTATTGGACCTGATCAAGGCAACAGAAGGTAACGTAACCATTGAAGGAGAAGATGTAAGTATGGACGAAAACTGGAAGACCTTCACTTCTTCCTTTCTGGATGAGAGTTACCTGATTGACTTTCTTACTCCTGATGAATATTTCAATTTCATCGGATCATTGTACAACCTCAATCAGGCGACCATTGATGAGTTTGTCGGTGGCTATTCAGAGTTCTTTAATGATGAGATCATCGGTGTGAAGAAATACATTCGCGACCTGTCTAAGGGTAATCAGAAGAAGGTGGGATTGATCGGGTCGTTGATCGGGAATCCATCATTGGTGGTATTGGATGAACCCTTTTCTAATCTGGATCCAACATCACAGATTCGATTGAAAAGACTGATCCGGGAAGCGGCTGAAGGCCGCACTTTTCTGATCTCAAGTCATGACTTAAACCATGTAGTTGAAGTATGTGACCGGATAGTTGTGCTAGAGAAAGGATTGATCGTAAAAGATCTGATCAATAGTGAGGAGACCATTCAGGAGATCCAGGATTACTTCGACGTCTGAAAATACTTTATATACAGCAATAAGGAAGAAGCAACGATTACCAGTATTGGACCACGGGTTTCCCAGAACTCTTCATAAGCCATATGTATGGTAAAAGCTCCGATCATTTCAACTATCAGTGCATACAGAGCATATTTTCTAGTCTTCGGTATGAATATGCACAGTCCAATGATGAATTCAAAAGCCCCAATTACATACCTGAACCAGTGAGGCAATCCCCATGCATCCCACCATTCAACCAATTGAGGAAGACTCATCAGTTTTATCATACCGGCCCCCACCATTCCCAGGCAGAGAACAATGATGATGATATTGGCAATGGCAGTTTTAAAAGAGTCGAACATTCTTATACTATTATATCATTTAAATTTGTGGAATTAACTCCACAAAAAACCGCTTTTTTATGGATTTAGATCCCATTTTGAGAGAAATTAGAATCATTTATATTGTTTCTACCTAAGATTAAAAGAAGAAGAATAGTTTGTTTGATTATTCAATATCTTCACACGCTACTAAAATTCAACATCAATATGAAGTATCTTTTTTTAACCTGTGTGGTTGTCATATTAATTTTTCCATCCTGTAAGCAAGAAGAATCATTACCTGAAATTTCCCAGGAAACCATTGCCCGGCACATGGCCGTACTGGCATCGGATGATTTCCAGGGGCGGATGCCTTGTTCTCCAGGAGAAGTGAAGACTGTAGATTACCTGGTTGAAGAGATGGAAAAGATGAACCTCAATCCGGGGAATGGAGACTCTTATTTACAGGATGTCCCATTATTAGAAATAGATACTGAGATGACTTCTGATATGGTCATTAATACCAAGGGTGGTGTGATGAATTTAAAGCCGGGGGAAGATTTTGTAGTCAATACCGAGCGGGCTGAAGATGATTTATCCTGGGAGGATACAGAGTTGGTATTCTGTGGATTCGGGATCGTTTCAGAGAAAGACAACTGGAATGATTATGCGGATATGGATATGACAGGTAAGACAGCTGTGGTATTGGTCAATGATCCTGGATTCGGTAGTGAGGATGCTGATTTTTTCAAAGGGAATACCATGACCTATGGAGGGCGATGGAGTACCAAGTATGACTTTGTAGACGACACCGGAGCAGACGGGATATTGATCATTCATGAGGCTTCGATGGCGGGGTATCCGTGGTTTGTGATCCAGAGCAGTTGGACAGGACCTCAGCAAGGACTGGCCGGAATTGATCGATCTCAAGATGCCAGGATTAAAGGCTGGATTCATCTTGAAGCGGCCAAGGAATTATTCGAAAAAAGTGGACAGGATCTTAGCAGTATGATAAAGGAAGCCAGGAAACCCGGATTTCAACCGGTACCATTAGATGCTACTGCCAGTGTTTCCATTGAAAGTTCATATTCCACATGTATTTCTAAGAATGTAATCGGTATTGTAGAGGGTAAGAAAAATCCTGAAGAATACATTCTTTACACAGCACATTGGGATCATATAGGAATAGGTACACCAGTTGATGGTGATTCAATTTATAATGGTGCCCTGGATAACGCATCTGGAACTTCTACCGTGCTTGCCATTGCTGAGATGCATGCCAATGTAAAGACGCCACCAGACCGATCAGTGATCTTCCTTTTTGTCACGGCTGAAGAACAAGGATTGTTGGGGTCGGAGTATTATGCACAGTATCCACTCTTTCCACATGATCAGACAGTAGCCAACCTGAATATGGATGGTGTCAATCCTGCTGGTATCATGAATGACTTAACCATCATAGGGATGGGGCATTCTGATATGGATGATGTTGCCGCTGAAGAAGCTGGTGATCAGAATAGATATGTACTTAATGAACAGGAACCGGAGAAAGGATATTTCTTCCGTTCCGATCAATTCTCTTTTGCCAAGAAAGGTGTGCCTGTGCTCTTTGCTTCAGGAGGATACGACCATCGCAAAAAAGGGAAAGAGTATGCCAAGCAGTTCCTGGATGATTATACTGCATCAAGGTATCATGCCCCTGCTGATAATTATGATCCGGAGAACTGGGAATTTGGAGGGATGGTCCAGGATGGGCAGTTGTATTTCAACGTAGGACTTCGACTGGCTAATAGTGAAGAGTGGCCCAAGTGGAAGCCGGACAGTGAGTTCAGTAGGCCAGTGAAGTTGAAGAATTAGATCGTAAAGGGATTCCTAAGCTCGACCGATAGGGAGAGATCCGCCTTCGCTTTTGCTCCGGACGGACAAGTTGGTAAGCCCGCTTAGTTGTAAGAGTTATATCGCGGAGTTTCGCAGAGGTATCGCGAAGGATCGCAAAGAAATTTTGAAAATTCTGTTGACAGTAAACCGCGACTGTTTACTGTTCCTTCGCGGAGTCTGGACATCTCCCGTCCCTAACTCTATTTTCTACGATGTGAGAAGTATTCACTTCGAACTAAAATCTCTTACTTTCATATAGAATGTATACCTAAACTCGTTGGTTTACATATCCTCGTTAACACTTCTTATTGCTATTTCCTCATTCAATCAGCAAAAGTTAATCAATCCAAAATTCACCTTATGGTTGACTGAATAACATAGTCTCCTATTTTATTGTATTTCCGGGAGATAGAATTACAGAGAGTTGAATAATAAGTCTTAAATAGGAAAT
The DNA here is from genome assembly GCA_013002995.1 of Saprospiraceae bacterium. Classification (GTDB taxonomy): domain Bacteria; phylum Bacteroidota; class Bacteroidia; order Chitinophagales; family Saprospiraceae; genus JABDLO01. Next base: position 11,119 of record JABDLO010000067.1, read on the forward strand.
CATCATAATTATTAAGTGATGAATAAGTATATATATCCAACTTCTCAAATTTCAGTTCATTCTTTTTGTCATTAATGTAGGTTGAATTAGGGATTTCTTTAAGG
>JABDLO010000408.1 GCA_013002995.1 Saprospiraceae bacterium
GAGGGATGATGATGGCCTTCATATGAGTTTCCATGAAGCTGCATTAACAGATTATGCCGGTATGACATTGAAAGTGGATCATGATAATTTAAGAATGATCAGTAATCTGGTCGGATCTGATCTCAGAGGGTATAAGGTGAAAAGAGCCTTGCCTTTTAGTACACCGTGGAGAACCATCCAACTTTCAGATGATGCTCCGGGACTGATTGAGTCCACCATGATTTTAAACCTTAATGAGCCCAACAAACTTGGAGATGTTTCATGGTTTGAACCTAAGAAATATGTAGGGATATGGTGGGAGATGCATGTAGGGGTTTCATCATGGGACCTGGCAAGTGGTATACATGGAGCAACAACAGAAAACACCAAGAGACATATTGATTTTGCTGCAGCTAATGGCATCGGTGGAGTACTGGTAGAAGGCTGGAATACTGGATGGGAGAGATGGATTGGCTTCCCGGATAGAGAAGGAGTTTTTGACTTTGTAACGCCCTATCCTGATTATGATCTGGATGAAGTTACCGCATACGCTAAAAGTAAGGGTGTCGAAATCATTATGCATCATGAAACTTCAGCAGCACCGAGGACTTATGACTTACAGATGGATACAGCTTATCAATTGATGCAAAAGCATGACATCCATTCTGTGAAAACCGGATATGTAGGAAAAATCATCCCTGATGGAGAATACCATCATGGACAATGGATGGTCAACCATTATCGTAGAGCCCTGGAAACAGCGGCTCAACATGATATTGCCATCAATGCACATGAACCCATTAAAGCAACGGGTATACGGAGAACGTATCCCAATGCCATTTCTCGTGAAGGGTTGCGTGGACAGGAATTCAATGCATGGGCATCTGATGGAGGAAATCCGACGGAGCATCTTCCAATTGTAGCATTTACAAGGATGCTTGCAGGGCCTATTGATTTTACTCCCGGAGTTTTTAATATTAAATTGACAGATCGACCTGGAGAAAATAACAACCAGATCAATACAACCATTGCTCAACAATTGGCTTTATATGTAGTGATATACAGCCCGATACAGATGGCCTGTGATTTACTGAAAAACTATGAAGGAAATCCTGCTTTTCAATTTATCAGAGATGTAGGAGTGGATTGGAGTGAAAGCAAGGTATTGAATGGGGAGGTGGGTGATTATGTCACCATTGCAAGAAAAGAAAGAGGAAGCGAAAGATGGTTTGTAGGAAGTATAACTGATGAAAATGCGAGAGAGGTTGAAATTTCTCTTGATTTTCTGGATGAGGGAAAATCTTATACAGGTACCATCTATAAGGATGCAGATGACAGTCATTGGGATACCAACCCCGAGGCATATGTGATTGAAACAATGGATTTAAACAATCAGTCTACTTTGAAAGTGAATCTTGCTCCGGGAGGTGGATTTGCCGTGAGCATCATTCCTAAAGATGAATAATAAGCCGATCTTGTTACTGGATCTTGGAGGTGTTGTTTTCACTTCCTCTGGATCTACTAATTCTATAATTGATTGGAGTATTATCAATGAATTGAATGAGGTCTATGCTCATGATCTAAATCTTGGTAAGGATGTATTCCTTGAATTTCTAAATGTTTATAATCAGAAAATGGATTTAATCCTTGATGGTTATGGATTTTTTGATAATCTATTCACAACCATATCATATAATGAGAAGCTGGTTTCATTTGCACAAGCTCATTTCCGGATCTTTATCGTCAGTGATAATTACAGGGAAAATATTCAATTCATCAATCAAAAGTATGGCATGGAATCCTGGGCAGAAAAACAATTTTATTCTTTTGATCTGGGATCAGTAAAGGAGGAGGAGATATTTTTTAAAAAACTGAAATCTGAATTGGGTATCCCACTAGGCCAATTGGTATTTGTAGATGACTCTCCACTGAAGATTTTTTCAGCTCAAAAGAATGGTATCAAATCCATATTACATACAGAAAACAACAACACGATCAATCAATTAGAGCGATTCCTAAATGGATTTACTCGTTGACGAATAAAGCGGCAATAGACTTATATTCATGTGTATTTCTTATGGCTCTTGCAAATAGCTTGGCACAAGAAAGCACCTTTATTTTAGATGACTTTTTAGTGAGTGGGATGGTATCAGTTGTAATCAGTTCAGTCAACTGTGATTTGTCAATATTTTCGTAGGCATTTCCTGAAAGTACCGGATGTGTGCACATGGCCCTTACACTCTTAGCACCTTTTTCAATAAGGGCATCACCAGCCTTACAAAGGGTTCCTGCCGTATCCACAAGATCATCAACAAGGATCACATCAGCTCCTTTTACATCTCCGATTACTGTAATTTTTCTGACTTCATTGGCCTTTCTTCTCTCTTTATCACAGATGACAAGGTCCTTGTCAAAATGTTGGGCATAAGCTCTGGCTCGTTTTACACCTCCCACATCTGGAGAGGCAAATATTACATTATCGAGTTTCTGCTTACTGAGATAAGGTATGAATATCGCCTCGCTCTTGAGATGATCTACCGGAATATCAAAGAATCCCTGGATCTGGTCGGCATGAAGATCCATGGTCACTACTCTGTCAGCACCTGCAGCCTGCAATACATTGGCCATTAATTTAGCTGAAATAGGTACTCTGGGCTTGTCTTTACGATCCTGCCTTGCATAACCAAAGTATGGCATTACGGCAGTAATGTATCCAGCAGAAGCCCGACGTGCACTGTCCATCATGAGCAACAACTCAAGGATATTTTCAGCAGGTCCGAAAGTGGATTGGATAAAAAAGACATATGCCCCGCGTACAGATTCATTGATGACGACTTGCATCTCGCCATCGCTGAATTTGGTTACTTCACAATCACCAAGGCTATAGCCATAGTAGTCTGCAATATTTTCAGATAAGTATCTGGAATTGGTTCCGGAGAATAATTTTACGTCTTGCATCTTATAGGTTGGTTGTACAATACATCTGCGAAAATAAAAAGAATATCATCAAGACTAAATACTAGGACATAAATACCATTATTTTCGCCCCATCATTAGAATGAATCAAAATAAATGAAGCCTTCGACTTATGCTTTTTTGGTATTGGCACTCCTAAGTTTTGTCTGGGGGTCTAGCTTCATTTTAATCAAGAAAGCATTAATTGCATTTGATCCGATGATTCTAGGTGCATTAAGAGTCAGTGTTTCCTCCATCGCCTTTTTCCCATTTATAATTTATTACAGAAAACAAATCCCCTGGAAAATGTGGAAGGTGTTTGCTGTGGTTGGTTTAACAGGTAGTGGTATTCCATCTTTTATGTATGCCATCGCACAGACAGAGGTAGATTCATCAGTATCTGGTCTGTTGAATAGCCTGGCACCGATCTTTGCTCTGATCATTGGTGCATTATTCTTTAAGGTAAGCCTCAATGCGAGCAAGATCTCGGGTGTAGCCTTCGGGTTTCTTGGTGCTTCATTATTAATGGTAGCTGGTAGTAGTATTCAGGTAGGAGGAAATCCATGGTATGGATTATTTATTGTTGTTGGTACGTTGTGTTACGGCACCAGTGTCAATGTCGTCAAGGAATATTTTCAGGACATCCGTTCTGTTCTGGTGAGTGCGGCTTCTTTTTTTATGATTGGTCCTCCTGCCATCGGTTATCTTTTCTTCACTGATTTTGGGGAGGTAATGATGACCCATGAACATGCCTGGTATTCATTGGGAGCGGTGTTATTGTTATCCCTTGTAGGCACAGTTATTTCAACCATCATTTTCTATAGGTTAGTGCAGATGAGTAATGCAATTTTTGCAAGCTCAGTTGCTTTTACCATACCGATTGTTGCCTTATTCTGGGGATGGATAGATGGAGAAGTGTTGGGTATATATCATTTTATCGGCATGGGGATGATATTGATGGGAGTGGTATTGATACGTAAGAATCAAAACAAGTCTTGAGAGGCTTCAATTTGACCTTTGCATATTATTTGTATATCTTATAGATATGCAACAAATATCCGGATTATACGTAGCTCCTATTGGAGATAAGGGTAGAGGAGTATTCACCGCTGTGGAACTTAAGAAAGGGGATACCATTGAAATCTGCCAGGTCATTGAACTTCTACCGGAGGAATTGCCCATCATACATAAGACCACACTTCATGATTATTACTTCTTGTGGGGTGAAAAACACGATCGTTGTGTCATTGTACTGGGATTCGGGTCATTGTATAATCACTCTGATCATTCCAATGCAAGTTTCTTAATGGACCTGGTAAATCAAACCCTCGACATATTCGCGGTTAAGGACATAGAAGCAGGTGAAGAGGTCACCATAAATTATCATGGCAATCCGGACGATGTCGGGGATTTATGGTTTGATCAATGATCAGATCTTCTTGGTTGCAGGAGCATTACTCAATGGTGTCAATTTGTATCCCTCTTTCATCAATAAAGGAATAACTCCATTTTTACCTGCAAGATGACCTGCACCCACAGCAAAAAACACAGGCCCCTCTATCATCATATCCTTCATCAAGGGAATCCAGTTCATGTTTCTCTGATCGACAAGTAATGTTTCGAATCCCTGCATACCACTATCTTCTTCACTGATCATGGAAACCATAGAATTGATGTCTTGGGACTTGTACAGATCAATCATCATTCTGAATTGGTCAGAACCCGCATCACTGCTTTTTATGGTCTCTATCAACATATCAGCCTGGACCTGGTATGGTATTGAATCGAACATACTCATCTGATATTCCATAGTCTCTAGTCCACCGACTCCTTTGTCAGATTGCTGTGCCATTTCGTAAAACTCCATCTCATAGGATTTCATAGACCCGGTCTGCAGGCCATTGATATCCATTCCTTCACCTGCAAATACAGTAAGGAACATAGGTTTCATCCTTTCAAACATCATTATCGGAAGTCCCATCTTCTGGAAATGATTCTTTACCATGGTATATTCTTCATCACTTATAAGATCCTTCAAAGACATGTTGTCTTTCATAAATACTTCCTTAAGTAATCCCATCTGCTTGGAGATATCTGACATCTCAGCCATATCTATCTCGAATACCATTTTGTCACTTGCTTCAATGGCTCCCAGTGTGCCTTCTGGTAAAAAGAAGTCTTCCTTTCCTATTATGTGGATTGTCCCATACACATAAGATGGTTGGGTAATTCCATTCCCTTCTACCTTCCATAGCAAGGCATTGTCCAATTTCTCAGGAGACACCATAACTGATTCTTCAGCCTGCTCACCCATTTCTTTGGCTGATTTACAAGCGGAAAAGCTGATTAGAAATGCTGCTATAAACAGCATCAGAAAGTATGATATATAATTCTTGATATGCATAGTATTATTTTTAGTAAACATCAATTATACCTTGAATCAATGGAAAATAGGGGAAATTGTTTAATGGTTTCGACGCAGATACAGATCATAAAGACAAATACCTGTTGCAACTGAAACGTTGAGTGAGTCTATCGTATTTTCCTGGATAAATTTAAATTGATCATCTGATACTTTGAGCGCCTCACGACTTACACCCCTGTCTTCTGATCCCATCACCAGGGCAAGAGGTCCGGGTTTTGGTAATTCATGCAGGTAGTATTTGGCTTTTAAGTTACTGGCCCATACTGTATAAC
>JABDLO010000127.1 GCA_013002995.1 Saprospiraceae bacterium
CTATCCATGCTGTGAAATCATCACCTGCTTTAATAAATCCCGGAGAGCTTGCCCCTACCGTGAATCCATCATCCTTGGTAAAAATTCCACCAAATACCGGGGTATTGCCATTGGCTTCCGGATCTCCCTTAAATTGCGGATCCCCTACACTTCCATTATTCACAAAATAATTGAGCCCGCCCAATACTTCACCGACCTTGTTGTCATTCCTTTCTCCTACTACTAAATCACCCAATCCATCTTCATTGAGATCAATGATCTGTGGCATTGAGTTCTGTCTTAAATCAATTGAAGAAAAATCACTAATAGGAGCTGCAAAAGAATAAGGTTGACCAGGTCCGGCCGTGTTTTCAAAATAAGTCAACTTTCCGACCCTATCACCTACTATAATATCATCATCGCCGTCTCCATCCAGGTCACCTATTGCCGGAGCAAACCTACCCGTAGATAAAGCCTTACTATTCATTTCCAGGAAATCATCATCACGATGGATAAATACCAAATCATCACCAGTTGAAACGTTCTCTAATAAATGTATCCGACTGTCAAAAAATCCATCCTGGTTGATGATACCATTTACTCCAATAAGTAAGTCCAGGTCCCCATCTGCATCAACATCCCCTACTGCCGGATATGAAGCACCACCGATGGTAAGCATTTCATCAATAAGAAAAGATTCTGTTTCTAAAGAAAAAACGTGCTCTTCATCCTCCTGGCCTAGATATAACCAAACATGATTGTCATTGTCACCAGAACCACGGGTATTCTGAGTGGCTATTAAATCTTTTTTTCCGTCTCTATTTACATCAAGAATGTATGAACTTAAAAAGATATTCATATCAACTGGAACATCATAAGATGGAAATTGCATATCAACACTTCTGACCCAACCATTCTCGTTATTACCGCCATTCTTTAAAAAGGCCAGATTACGAGATGCAAGATCACCAAGCACCAGATCCATCGCTCCATCTTTATCCTGGTCAAAAGCAAGAATCGTCGATCCGGCATGCCTTGTCGTTCCATCACCGCGTACTCTTCGAGCACAAGAACCAGGGTCATCACTCATTATGATCAATTCTGAAAAATCATCTTCAAGAAATTTACCCCAACAACGATCTGAAACCTCCATGATAAATGAATCAAGTCCATATCCTTCTTCTACACTTTTATTGAGGTACAATTGCATCAATCCTCCTCCGGGATCGAAAGTAAACACATCAATATCACCATCGCCATCAGCATCTACGATTCCGGGAATATCAGAAACTGCTGAATACACGGGTGTATAAATATTGTTAGTGAGGAAGTTAAGTACATCATAATCTCCTACATCGAATTCCATCAGATCAAATTCAAGAACGCCTTCACTATTTCTAGATCCTTTCCATACCTCAAGTCCGGCTACTGGTGATTCTGTAGGTGCAGAAAATATATCTCCAATTCCATCCTCATTGAAGTCTATGATTTTAACCCAGGAATTCAACTTAGAGGGAAACATTGCTGCATATTCAGGAGCATATTCAAAATCATATTGGCCATCAACCGACCGATTGAGAAAACAGATGATGTTATCGCCTCCTCTATCAAAAATAAATAGGTCTTCTACACCATCTTCATCGAGATGCATCATTGAAAATTGAGGAGAAATTAATCCGCCGGATTGAGGATATGCAAGCTCTTTCCCATCAAAAGTTATAGTAACGTCCAATGGTGTGAGCTCCTGAGCATTGAGTCCAACCAGGCTGATAATAGTATAAGCCAGAAATAGTGAGAGTAATTTTCGATTCATAAGAGACCAGGTTTATACAATCGCAAGTTAGTACTTGTCATTTATTTAACATGTGCTATTCATCACATAAATTAAAGAATCCGTTCTCCTTCTGATAACGCAAAAAACAAATTGACTGTTATCGAAACGATATTAAAGCAATGGACAACTTAAAATTAAATTAAAACTTAATCTTCTTATTTGTAAATAATCAGTATTGAGGTGCATGATATTAATCATCTTTAACATTGATCAATAAGACTTATCGTCTGGTTATCACTTTAGTTAAATAAACTAATTTCACATTGCAATTATTGAATGGATAATTGAACTATTGCTTTATGAATAAAGATAGATCTTAGGTTTAATATCTTGTCGATTAAACAGATTATCGAAAATATTTAGCCGAGTGTATGGCTGAAATTAGATGTCAATTTTGGGCTTTCTTGATGTTTATTAACAACCTAAAAACAAGCTCAAAATGGCTTAAATTAATTTGGTTTCACAAATGTCATTTTGTTTAAAAAAATGAAGGGAATTTATCCTCGACGACATTTTAAATCACTTTGTATAACTACGCCCTAATTTGATCCATTTTTAACAGCGGAGGGGCACTTTGAATCGTATTATTACTGGGAAATCTCAAGAACAGTTTTAGAGGTTTTTTACTGCAATATTAGCTTGATCACTTTTCTTAAATTTTTTACTTAAACAAACAATATGAAAAGAACAATTTATCCTTGGAAGCAGGTATTTTACTTAGTATTATTCCTGCTTGCAAATCAGATTTCAGCCCAACGTACCATAACTGGTACTGTGACGGATGCTGAATTCGGTGATCCATTGATTGGTGTTAACATCGTCATTCAAAGTGAGCCGAGCAGAGGTACCATTACCGATCTAGATGGTAATTATTCCATTCAGGCCAGTGATGGTGAAGTCCTGGTTTTTTCTTACACCGGTATGGAATCCCAGGCTTTTACACTTGCCGGACAGACAGTAATAAATGTAGTCATGTCCTCTAATCTTGTTTTAGAAGAAGTAATTGTAACTGCATATGGTGTCAGTACCAAAGAAGCATTTTCAGGATCGGCCGACGTGGTGGGTGCCAAAGATCTGGAAATACGTAATGTCACCTCACCTATTGCTGCCATAGAAGGTAAAGCTACGGGTGTACAATTTATCTCTCCATCGGGACAACCGGGATCATCACCGAGTATAGTCATCCGTGGAGTAGGTACTTTAAATGGTTCTACAGATCCATTGATTATTGTTGATGGAATACAATTCGATGGAGCACTAACCAATTTAAATCAAGATGATATTGAATCCATGACGGTTCTCAAGGATGCTTCTTCAACATCATTATATGGTTCCAGAGCTGCTAACGGAGTTATCCTTATTACAACTAAAAAAGGAACAAAGAATAAAACCCAGGTATCAGCCACCGTACAACACGGTGTTGTATCAAGGGCCATTCCTTTTTATCCTGAAGTAACTCCGGGTCAATATTATGAAACGATGTGGGAAGCATTGAAAAATTCCAGTGCCGGAGGAGGTGATCCTGCATTTGCATCAGCCAACATTTTTAATAATTTGGGTTACAATCCATTTAATGTTGAAAACGATCAAATAGTAGGAGTAGATGGAAGATTAAATTCCAATGCCAATGTGATCTATCAAAGCCTGGATTGGTATGATGTGATGGAGCAAAGTGCAACCAGAACCAACTACAGCTTAAATGTATCAAGTGGTAGCGAAAATCACAGTGTTTACTTTTCTTCTTCCTATTTGGATGAAGGTGGATACGTCAGAACTTCTGAATTTGATCGTTTAACTACGTTCTTAAATGCAGAATTTGACGCCAATGATTGGTTGTCAATTGGTGGAAGTGCCAATGTAGCTACAACCAATTCAAGAGGCCCTAGTTCAGCAGGTTCTGGTAGCATCGTGAATCCATTTGGATTTGCCAAAAACATCGGTTCCATCTATCCTGTATATGTGAATGACCGACAAGGAAATCTAGTATTGGATGCGGCTGGCGAGCCAATATTTGATGCTGGAGAAGGATATTCCGAGTTTGGAATAGGTTCAAGACCGATTAATCAGGGTAGACATGCCCTCCAGGAGTTGCTCTTAAATGATGAGCGTGATAGAAATAACTTTTATTCATTTAGGTTTTTCTCTGAAGCTGAACTTATAGAAGGCTTGAGCCTTAGATTGCAGTATGGTAGAAATATTGATGAAGGACTCACGAAGGAGTATGAGAATAACATCATCGGAGATGCTCAACCAACAGGAAGATATTCTGAAACAAGATTTAGAAGACAAATTGAGACCTTTACCCAATTATTAAACTACACAAAGTCGCTCAGAGATGTACACAATTTTGAGATAACCCTGGGACATGAAAGTCTGGATAGAACTTTTTCTAGTAATAATGCCCTGGTCATTGATCAAACTGCAGAGGGTATCTATGAATTTGCCAATTTTGCAACTCCAGTAAGAGTGGGCGGTTCAACTACCCAAAGAACTCTGGAGGGTTATTTTGCGAGAGCAAATTATAATTATGACAACAAGTATTTTGTAAGTCTTTCTGCAAGAAGAGATGGATCTTCAATCTTCAGTGCAGATTCAAGATGGGGTAATTTTTATTCTATAGGTGCATCCTGGAGATTGGATCAGGAATCGTTTATTCAAGACATATCCTGGATTGACCGTTTAAAACTACGTGCATCTTACGGAGAAGTTGGTAATGACTTATTAGGTGATTTCTTCTTATCTCAACCAAGATATAGTCTTACTTCAAATGCTGGTAACCCCGGAATCTGGTGGTCAGACATTGGAAATAGTGCATTACAGTGGGAAACCATCGAAAGTTATGATGTTGCAATGGAGTTTTCTCTATTCAATAATTTCCTGGATGGTTCGCTGGAGTATTATAGAAGAAACTCAACCGACCTGTTGTACAATCTGCCGATTGCCTTGAGTAATGGACAAAATGCTGTGCCTTCAAATGTTGGTGACATGTATAACTCGGGTATTGAAATGATGTTGACGGCCAACCTGGTAACACAAAGAGATTTTTCATGGGCTGTTACATTGATGGCTTCAACACAAAACAATCAAATTACCAGCTTGCCAGATCCTGTTGTCGTTGGTTCTCAACGTTGGATTGAAGGTAGATCCAGATATGATTTTTGGATTCTAGAAACAGCTGGTGTAGATCCTGAAACCGGAGATCAGTTATTCTTCGATTATGATATTGATGAAAATGGTGAGACTGTTCCTGTCATGGATGCAAATGGAGAACAGGCAACCACCAATGACTGGCAGGAAACTGAAAGAGTATATGTCGATGCGAATTCAGTTCCGGATTTATTAGGATCTATTTCTAATAGCTTGTCTTATAAAGGATTTTCATTAAATGTATTATTAAACTATGGCCTTGGTGGAGAGGTATTGGACTTTGGTTATGCTAATATGATGCACAGCGGAACTTATGGAAGATCTCTACATCCGGACATCTTAAATGCGTGGCGTCAACCTGGTGACATTACAGATGTACCCAGAATGGAAAATGGTAACGTTGATCTGGTAAGGACACAATCCTCCAGGTTCTTAACAGACGCTTCATTTATGGCATTGAGAAACATCAATGTTGGTTACACCTTCGGTGATAACATTGTTGAAAAGCTTGGATTTCAAAATTTAAGACTATCCATTACAGGAGAAAATCTTGCATTGTGGAGTAAAAGAGAAGGATTGGATCCCCAGTACGAACTCAATGGTACTCCTAGTGGAAATGATTTTAATCCAGCACGTATTATATCATTAGGCTTAAATGCTAATTTTTAAAATAGATAATCATGTTACGAAAAATAAAATATTTAACATTGATCTTCATGGCATTGATTATATCATCATGTAGTGAAGATTTCTTAGACACCAAACCCACCGATGCTATATCTGCTTCTGATGCCCTGGCTACGGAGGCGAATATGTCGCTCATTATTAATGGGATGCATCGGGGAATGTTTTCACAGTCACAAACCATTTTACCAGGTGGTACTGCTGTAGCAAGTACTGCCAGGGCTAACGAACACTATTGGTTACCAATGGGAGACAATCTGGGTGGAGGATTGATCCACAGTGCCAACGCCAATAACTTAAGTTGGAGAAGTGTAGCACAATGGGTACAACATAGAGATGAGACCACATTGACTGTTGACATTATGTGGTACCATCGATATAATATTATTGCCAATGCAAATACGTTGATTAATAGGATAGCAGAAGGTGATTTACCTGACACACCTAAATTAAGAGAGATCGCCGGTCAGGCATATGCTTATCGTGCGTATGCTTATATGTCGTTGGTTCAACACTTTGCTAAAGGTTATCTCATTGGCAACCCCAACAGTGATCCGGGTGTACCAATTTTGTTTGCCTCTGAAGCACCATTTGAAAGTGGGCCAAGAGCCACCGTACAAGAGGTTTATGATCAAATCGATGCTGACATAGATGCTGCAATTGCAAATTTTGAGCAGGCATCTGCTAGAGCCTCTGGTAGTGCTTTTCATAAAGCAAATCTTAATATTGATGTAGCTTACGGTCTTAGAGCAAGAATGGCCTTAGCGACTGGAGATTGGGCGACAGCTGCAGCTGCAGCTGCAAGAGCGCGTCAGGATTATCCGATAATGGGAGAATCGGATTGGAAAGCAGGTCACAATACTACCCTTCTACCTGAGGTAATGTGGGGATATAACGTCATTACAACAGAAACAACCTTCTTCCGTTCTTACTTTTACTTAGCTTCTAATACATTTAATGGTAGCCAGGTAAGGAACAATCCAAAAATTGCGGATAGAAGATTGGTCAATTCAATTCCTGACACGGACTATAGAAAGGATGTGTTTTTGATTGATGCTCCTAATTCTAATCTTTCTGCGGCTAATGGATTGGGTGGCTGGGAAAACAACACCAACCCATTGTATACTTCTGAGGAAGAATTTGAAGCTGAAGTAGACAGGCTTGCAAGCGTATGGGGTTGGACTTCAAGACACAATACCCACCCTTACATGCATGTAAAATTAAGACAAAAAGTTCCGGGTGGTATTGAGCCGGATGATATCATCATGATGCGAGCTTCAGAAATGTTGTTAATCGAAGCCGAAGCAAAAGCTATGATGAGTGACGTTCCTGGTGCTCAGGAAACTTTAAGACCATTGGGAGAGGAGCGTGATAGTGCTTATGACGTAACTCAGTTTGACACCCAGGAGAAAATGATGGAGCACATTAAGTTCCAGCGTGGTCTTGAACTTTGGGGTGAAGGATTCTTATTTCAGGACAAAATTCGATGGGATGATCCAATCGATCATGGTGCTGATGGAGGCTCAGGTGCCTCTGAGACCTTATATCAAGATGGATACTTCCAGGACAGACCTTCCGTCAATCCTAATTGGGTCTTTAAAATTCCTCAACGGGAAATTGATACCAATGATTTCATTGGACCTGAAGATCAAAATCCATAAATTTTAAGTTATTATAATTGTGTTTTAAGTAGAAAAACGAGCGGAAATGATTCCGCTCGTTTTTTTTTACAACAATCATAACTATTGGTGTAGTACATGAAAGGCTCAAATATTAAATAGTAGCCCCAACAGGAATCGAACCTGTATCTACGGTTTAGGAAACCGCTATTCTATCCGTTGAACTATGGGGCCAAGTTTCTTTTTAATCCATCTGCGACCAGCTGCTGTTTTAAAGTACTTCTCTCTGGCTCTTGCTTTTTCTCTTGTGTTAAATATCTCAAAATATTCTATTTCCCAACCTTTCTCTTCCTTTGTACTTTTCGTCTTTCCTCTATTATGTTCTTTCAATCTTCCATCTAAATCCTGTGTCATCCCTTTGTACCTTCTCCCGACTTTTTCATTCTTTAATATATAAACATAATGTTTTGTCATAATTACATCTACGGTTTAGGAAACCGCTATTCCCCGCCCGTACCGATCGGTACGTTCGGGCGGGACCGCCCAAAATAAATTTTGTTCGGTCAAGTATCCGTTGAACCCTGTCCGAATGTTCTAAAAGAACAGGCGGATATGGGCCATAATCCGAATTCAGAGGAGCACAAATATCAGAAATAAAAAAGATAAATTAAAGTAGAGGACTATAAGAACTACCCTTCTCCGTCATTTCCTACAAATCCTGCATACGGTGTGAAACGAGCCTGGATCTCTTTATCAAAATAAAGCAGGACAATCATTCCTTTCCCCTCTCGGTAATACACCTTGGAGGTGCCGTATTTATACTTGGATATTTTCTTCTTTGGAGTAAATCTGGCTTCTGACATCCAGTCTACTCCTTCCTCCTGAGGAATATCATAAATGTAGATATTAGATTCTCCCTCATTACTAGAAAGGTGTGTTAACAACCGGTGAAATTCAAGGTGAGGAAATCGAATCAGTGCAGTTTCTGTTTCTTCAATCAATTTAACCCATACTACCCGATCATCCAGATGAATGGAATAGTCATATCCATACAATTCATCTTGCCTCTTTTTCTTCTTGGGAATTTTCAATTTGTATTCGGTATCCAGCGGTTCAAGGAAAGCGACACCCATGGTTTCCATCTTTTCAATTGTTTCGTCAGCAAACTCTTGCTGGCCAATCAATGTTAATGGAGTCAACCCTATTAATAAACCAAGAATAAATTTCATATTTGCAATATAATAATAAGTGTTATGACAATAAGAATTTTGCAAGTCTCAGTATTGGTGTTGTTCTTATTAGGATGCAAGGATGTACCTTATAATTCCTATTCAAGTGACATCACTACAGGTGTAAACGTAGAAGAAGCGAAAAAATTGATTAAAGAACGGTCTGACTTAATTATAGTTGATGTAAGAACACCCCAAGAGTGGGAAGCTGGAAGTCTTCCCGGAACAATCAATATAGATGTTAAAGCCAATGATTTTGAGTCACAGATTAAAAAATTAGACTCTTCCGATACCTATCTGGTACACTGCCGCAGTGGGGCCAGAAGTACCAAAGCCGTGAAAGTTATGGAGGAGCAAGGTTTTAAAAATATCTATCATCTTGATGGTGGCTTTCTTGCCTGGACAAAAAAATAGTCGGATTTCTTAGGGTACTGCTTTACATTTTGTGTCATGTACGTGGAACCTATTAACAATGATGAGAAGAAAACTAATTATCCTCGGGCTAATTCTAGCTAGCGTAAACTTATTAGATGCTCAAAAGATTTTTGTTTGGTTTGATGCAGGGCTGAAAGCTCAGGCGGGACCTACAGGACTTTATAACCAAGCAGTTGTAGATGCTGCTGACGTCGACTACGCCATTTCCTCAGGCCTTTCATATGGAGCTAAATTTGGAGTAAACTTCGGCTATAATGCTGTGACCTTTGATGTCATGCTCAATGATTCAAAAGCCGAATTTGAGCACCAGGACTTTGTAGGGTCAACTGAGGTAAGAACTTCTACCCTTGATCTTTATGTCTTATATAGAAATGAAAAGAATCTCAGTTATTTTGAGATCGGACCTAAATATTCATTCTTGAGAGATGCCTCCTGGAGGCGGATTGCAGATGGATCATCTTCTGATCCGACAGATGTAACGGACCAGTATAAAGGAGGATTTGCTGGAGTTCTTGGCTTTGGTGTAAACCTTGTGGGTACGGATGGACGCTTCAGTGGCAAACTGGGATTGAGATTTGAATATGGAATTACAGATATAGTATCTGAAGAAGGACAACTGGCGAATGCACCTGTGCTTGTAGATGGCTTATATACTGATGGATATAAAGGATCGCATCCGATATTTGCAGGAGTGGTATTTGAGTTGAATTGGGGTATCGGTTATTACGGAGTAACTAAATGTGGAGGAAGGACTAAGTTCTTCTTTTTATAAAGATAAATTAATGAGATGTAAACCTGGAAAATTACATTTCATTCCATAAGCCTTGTGAGCCCCATTGATTGGGGCTTTTTTATTTACATTTTATTCGAAGTCTATTCCTCTATGTGATCCATCACAAAATGGCTTATTGGCCGATTGTCCACATCTGCATATAGAAGCTCTTTTCATCTCCGTAACAGAACCATCAACATTTTTAATTGTAATCGGTGACTTGATCACGCAAGGTCCACCTTTTATGATTTCGATTTCTGCGTTTTTATTTTCTTGTTCGTTCATGACTATATTGGTTTTATAAGATAATGCACCTGAGGGGCACTTATCAATTGCAGTTTTAATTTCTGCTATTGAACCTCCAGAAACATCGATCCATGGTTTATCATTTGGTTTGAATACACCTGGCAAGTTCTTGACACAATTAGCAGAGTGTATGCATAATTCCGGCTTCCAGATTACAGTAAGATCTTCTTTTTTATATTTTTTTTGCATAAGCAGAATTTACAACTTTTAAACTATCCACGCAATTTATCTAAAAGATCGCTTAGTTGTACAGCTTCTTCGTCAGACAAACTTTGAGTTTCAGCAAGCATGTTATCTAATTTAACCTGGATCTCTTCGACAAGATCTAAACCTTTATCAGTAATCGTGATGGAAACCATGCGCCTGTTGTGCTCGTGTGTACACCTATTTAGCAATCCCATTTTAACCATCTTATCTACAAGCCTGGTAAGGTCTCTACCTTTATCAATCATAACTTCAAGGATATAACCAGGTGTTGCAGGATTGGGATGCTGCCCCCTCACAATCCTCAACACATTGTAATGCTGGGATTTAATACTGTACCGTTTAAAAATCCTTTCCTGCCTGTCTCTAACAAGATTAGAAGTATACCACAGGTTCAACAATGCCTTATGATAATCAGAGACAAAAGATTTTTGTTTTATTACTTTAGAAAATTCCAATTCTCGCTTTGTTTTTAATCTGATTAATTTGTAACAAGAGAGAGAATATTTGGTTCAAGAAGGTACCTTTAGAATTAAAATTTAACACTTTTCATTTATGATTTTGGTTGATGATGTCATAAAAACTAAATGTCCAATACTCAGTCTATGGATTATTAAAGGAAGTATTGATAATTCCCGCAAGGATTCTACTTCGCACTTAATTGATGAATTATCTGATAATAAGGAATTTCATGACTCCAGAATTGAGCCTATCATTCATGCGCGATCTGCTTACAAAGCATTGGGCAAGGAGCCCAGCCGATATAGACCTTCTGCAGAAGCACTTAGAAGAAGGTTAAAATCTGGGAAATCCTTATATAAGATATCACCAGCAGTTGACATAATAAATATCATATCCATTGAGTCAGGGATATCAATTGGGGGATATGATTTCGAAAACGTAAATCCTCCTATTTCCTTAAGAAGTGGAGGAAATGAACCTTATGAGGCAGTGGGTCGTGGATTGCTTAACATTGCTCAATTACCTTGCCTATATGACACCATAGGACCATTTGGCAGCCCTACAAGTGACTCGGTTAGAACAATGATAAAAGATGAAACCAGTGAATTTTTAATGGTGTTTTATGATTTTGGAAGTTACTCGTTGACGGAGAAATTTGTAAATCGTGCTGGAGAACTGTTGGAAAAATATTGTATCTTTTCACCGGAACACATTGGTCTTTTATGAATCCTTTTTCACAGATACTTGATGCCATATACTACTTAAGGATATCACCGGATTTCATTAGAAATCATCGGTTATGGGAAGGATATTGGAAGGTAGGATGGGTTGCCAGAGGTACGGTTATCTTAGGGGCCATCATCTGTTTATTCTTTTTTATTGATGTAAGTCGTGGATTCCAGGAATTAATGTCTCCCCTTCCACAATATGACTCTGCCAGCCTGGGAAGTGTCATGGATAAGGTATACTTTGATGGAGGTCTTAAATACCTGATTCTCATCTTATTAGAGATGGTTATCTTTTACTTTACTGTAAGGACGCTAGATGTTGTTAAAGGGACTGACACTGAGACTAGTCCTAAGGATTTCATAGATGCACAATTCAGGATGATAAAGGTATCATTCAGGAATTATATACAGGAAATTATTCTTGGAACGCTCATTTCAATTGCTCTAGGAATTTTCGGAATGACATGGCTAAAATCAATGGCTCTGATTATGGTACAGTTCTATTTCATAGGATTTGCTTTCATGGATAATTACTATGAGCAGAACGACCTCCCGATCAGGGAAAGTGCTAAATACATCAGGACCCATGTTTATGCTGCTATAGTCATAGGAGCAATTGGCTATCTCTTGTTTATGATCCCACTCCTTGGAGCATTACTAGGACCTTTTATCTGTGCAGTTGCGGCAACGCTTTACCTCCACCATAAATCCATCACCGATGAATCTGTTTTAGATCTTGAAGGTGAGGGAGAACTGGCAATATGATTATTCAGAACCCAGGGCTTTCTTCTTTTCATTTTCAATCCTGATGATATCATCCATGATTGACTCTATTTCTTCAGCAGGG
This sequence comes from Saprospiraceae bacterium, assembly GCA_013002995.1. GTDB lineage: Bacteria > Bacteroidota > Bacteroidia > Chitinophagales > Saprospiraceae > JABDLO01. The sequence continues at coordinate 12,247 of JABDLO010000127.1, forward strand.
AAATTCTTGATCAAAATCTCTTTCTCTCTATTGAGGATATACATTTTAGGAGTCTGACGAACGTCATACTTTAGTTTGAATCTTGATCGATGGTTAGGGTCTACTCCATTGTAGAAGCCTTCCATTTTTTTCTCTTTTATGTAATCCCAACAGGCAGTTGTATCTCGCTTGGTACAGATCGCTAGTACGTTTACCCCTTTATCCTTGTATTTATCATAGAAATCCACAAGGAAAGGTGTTGCTTTTTTACAGTGCCCGCAATCATAGGCATAAAAATATAGCAAAGTATAATCTGAATCTAAATCATATAGGCTTATTTCACTCTGATCCTGTTGAATCACTTTAATATCCTGAGCTTTTTTCCCGATTAGGGTCGGTCGGAGCATGTTAGCATTATCGATCAGTTTATTCAATGTTTCTTCATCGACCCACTCAGCTTTACCTGAAGAATAATACTTATCCACCATATAAACATAGATGGCATCCATGCCAACAATTTTAGACTTGGCATAATTATTCAGGAAATGGCTTATATAAAAGCGCTGTGTTTCTTGAGCAGGAGCTGCTTTCTTAAGTATATGCTCAATCGATAAGATGATACTATCAGGAATCTGAGGAGTAAGACGATCTACATAATTAGTAATCCTCTGGTGAAGATATGGCATTCTGAGATTAATGCTATCTCCGAGATCAATGTAGTCAAAGTAGTGGTCTTTGTAATAATAAAACTTCTGATTGTTGATTTCTTCTTCTGTCCCTTTAAATTCAGGAAAATCAATATTGAAAGAAGACTTTAATAATCTTGAGGTTATGAAATCGGGATATTGGCTGACTATATTTAGCTGATAGTTTTTTACTTTTAGGTCTATTTCAGCCATCTTGATTTCAGCTTCTTCATCTACCTCATTTCTTGCTTTCGCATCCTCAATGGCCTTCCGATAAATTTCAGCCTCTTTGTTTTGAGATTGAATAAAATCAATGTACTGATAGAAGGTTTCATTATCCTTACTTCCGTCAAATGTAACCCTACCGATATCATTTTTATCCACCTTCATGGTAAAGTTCTGTTCGCTTCCATTTACAGCAAACTGTACGAAATCGTTATTAGGTTTAAATATGGCCAGATACATTCCTGGATGCAAAGACGCTTCACCTTCCATCACAAATGTTCCGTCAGTACCTATTAATGTATCCTGTACCAATTGACGGTCAGCATAATAATACCCAGTGATAAGGGTGTCATTTTCATAGTTGGTCGTCTCTATAGTTACCTTGTAACCATCCTGAGCAAAGGAAAATATTGAAGTAAATACTAATGCTATATGCAGTATCAATCTCATTTTATCTTGATTTATTCCACAACGATAACCTCGAGTCATAACAAGAAAGTTTAACGCTGGTTTGATTTAATTATTAATTAACTGTTTTTATTCCGGCTCTTCCTGCAAGAAGATATAAAACGGCCATTCTTACTGCCACCCCATTCTCTACTTGTTGCAGAATAATAGATTGGTCAGAATCAGCAACATCACTGGAGATTTCCACTCCTCTATTTATTGGGCCGGGATGCATGATAATGATGTCTTTATTAACCTTATCTAACCTTTGTTTATTAACTCCATAATACAAGGCATATTCTCGTAATGATGGAATGAATTTAATATCCTGTCTTTCTAGTTGAATCCTTAATATATTGGCGATGTCACACCATTGCAATGCTTCATCTATATTATGTGTCACTGATACCCCAAGCTTGCCTATATGCTTAGGTATTAACGTAGCAGGACCACATACTTTAACTTCAGCACCTAGTTTTTGTAAGCAGAAGATGTTGCTTAGAGCAACTCTGCTGTGCATGATATCCCCTATTATGACAACTTTTTTTCCTGATAAGCTGCCCACCTGCTCTCTTATGGAGAAAGCATCCAGAAGTGCTTGTGTAGGGTGTTCATGTGTGCCATCACCGGCGTTGACAATATTGGCATCTATGTGCTGGGCAAGAAAGTGATGTGCACCAGGTGCTGGATGTCGCATCACTACCATATCAACCTTCATAGAAAGGATGTTATTGACTGTGTCCAGTAAGGTCTCCCCTTTCTTTACAGAACTGGATGAAGCAGAAAAATTAATAACATCAGCAGATAATCTCTTTTCAGCCAATTCAAATGAAAGCTTGGTCCTTGTACTATTTTCAAAGAATAAATTGGCGATGGTAATGTCTCTTAGAGAAGGAACTTTCTTAATCGGACGGTTGATGACTTCCTTGAAGTTGTCGGCAGTTCTGAAAATGAGATCTATATCATCTTTATTGATGTACTTAATTCCAAGGAGATGCTTGGTGCTAATTAATGATTTACTCATTTTTTCTTTTCTTCTTTAGAAGGAAATAATAATACCTGGTCAATCCCATCCAGGTGCTCCCATTCAACTTTTACATATTCTTCCTGTAAGGCATCAACAACAACACCTGAATAGTCTGACTTAATCGGAAAATGTCTGTTAAACCTCCTATCTACCAGAGTCATCAGTTCCAATTTACTAGGTCTTCCAAAATCCATCAATGCAGCAATCGCTGCGTGAACGGTACGACCGGTGAATAATACATCATCAATAAGAATGACATTTTTATCCTCAATTAAAAAATTTATATCCGTACTTGAAACTTTAATTGGAGTATCTCTTCTGCGGAAATCATCGCGATAAAAACTGATATCCAGCTTTCCAAATGTTATTTTCTCCTTTGGAAATAGCTTTTTAATTTTAGGTACAATACGTTCCGCAAGTATGACTCCCCGCTCTTGAACTCCTATGAAGCATACGTCATCCAGGTTCCTGTAGGATTCTCTGACTTCATGACATAGTCGCTCAATCGTCAGCCCAAATCTTATATTGTCGAGAATTACTTTGGTCATGATGGACATTATCAGCAGCAAATATAATTATTAATCGTCACCGATGAATCAAGCGATTTCCTCAAAATATCCTGTTATACGATTTTTTCTTACTTCATCCCATTGAAAATACCTACCGTTCATAGACACATAGATTCCCGGATCTAAGACTTGAACAAAAGCAAGTGCACTCCCCAGATTAAAAAACCCATCGGAAGAAGTCCCAAAAGCATATGGAATCATAGCCCCTGTCAAGACAATCGTTTTATCCTTTATTTCAGAATCAGCAAGATAACTCGCTGTCTCAACCATGGTATCAGTCCCATGAGTAACTACAATTTTATCCGTCTTCGACCTTCGGCAGTTGTGAGCAATGATCCCCCTATCCTCAACTGTCATCTCCAGGCTATCAATCATCATCAATGTTTTGACATCTATAGGTAAGGTGCACCTACCAGTCTCAAACATAGAATACAAATGCGTATCCTTAAAGAATAATTTTCCTTCAATGTAATTATAGTCTTTATCGAATGTGCCTCCTGTAACAAAGATTTGTATCATCTAATCTCATGGTATTATTTATAATGGAATATTTCCGTGTTTCTTAACCGGAAGTTCTTTCTTTTTGTTTTCCAGCATTTCAAATGCCTTGATCAATTTCTGTCGTGTGATTTCAGGTGTTATCACCTCATCTATAAATCCTCTTGCTGCTGCTCTATATGGGTGAGCAAATTTCTGTGCATATTCTTCCTCTTTTTCCTTCATAACCGCCTCTTTATCTTCAGCATTCTTTATTTCCTTACGGAAAATAATTTCACTGGCTCCTTTAGCTCCCATAACCGCTATTTCAGCAGAAGGCCAGGCATAATTTATATCTGCTCCTATGTGCTTGCTATTCATGACATCATAAGCACCACCATATGCCTTACGGGTTATAACTGTTACCCTTGGAACGGTAGCTTCTGAAAAAGCATACAACAACTTAGCTCCATTGGAGATGATTCCATTCCACTCCTGGTCTGTCCCCGGTAAAAACCCAGGAACATCCACTAGTACCAATAATGGAATATTGAAGCAATCACAGAACCTGACGAACCTTGCACCTTTCTTACTGGAGTCTACATCTAGAACTCCTGCAAGACTCATAGGTTGATTGGCAACTATTCCAATACTCCTCCCAGCTATTCTTGAAAATCCAACTACGATATTATCGGCATACTCTTTATGGATCTCAAGAAATGAATCTTCATCAACTACATTCCTGATGACATCTTTTATATCGTATGGATGCTGGGCACTCTGTGGAATGATATCATTCAATGCAGGCCTTAACTCCTCATCCTTTTTAACGTACTTCTTTCGAGGAGTTTTTTCTTCACAACTCTGTGGTATATAGGTCATTAGTTGTCGTAGCTTTTCAATCGCCTTGAGGTCATTTTTAGCTGTCAAGTGAGTAACACCTGACTTGGAAGCATGAGATTGAGCTCCACCAAGATCTTCTGCTGAAACCTCCTCATTGGTTACCGTCTTAACCACATTAGGGCCAGTGACAAACATGTATGAAGTATGTTCTACCATCATGATGAAATCAGTGATGGCCGGACTGTAGACTGCTCCTCCAGCACAAGGTCCTATTATTGTAGATATCTGAGGAATAAAACCCGAAGCAATTGTATTTCTGTAAAAGATATCTGCATATCCTCCAAGTGATTTTACTCCTTCCTGGATCCTTGCACCTCCACTATCGTTCAGTCCGATCAGAGGAGCTTTATTGGCCATAGCCAAGTCCATTATTTTACATATCTTTTCAGCATGAGTTTCAGATAAAGATCCACCGAATACCGTAAAGTCCTGAGAATAAACATAAGTCAGCCTACCATTTATCTTACCATAGCCGGTAATTACCCCATCTCCCAGATAGACTTGCTTTTCCATTCCAAAATCCCTGGATCGGTGCTCTACCATCATACCGATTTCTTCAAAAGTCCCTCTATCCATCAATAGTGAGATCCTTTCTCTTGCAGTAAGTTTTCCTTTCTGATGCTGTTTACTTATTCTTTCACTTCCGCCTCCAGCTAATGCCTTTTCCTTTTTAGACTCCAGTAAATTAATCTTGGATTTCATAGACTCCATGGATATGGTATTTTTTGTTTCAAAAGGTGTCACAAGGTAAGATTTATTTACCTTATCAGACCAAATAAAAAGATGGGCTTAAAGTTTATCATTTTAGATTTTATTATATCAATTGGAGATAATGATTTAATCTCCTTTTCAGGTTACTGCTGATGAAATAAATATTATTTTTGGCGTACTTAAATCAATAAATAAACAACCAGCATTATGCTTGCACCGACTGCCCATATGTTATCTCATAGAGTTGCCTCCATGGCAGTATCCGCTACATTGAGAATGGCACAAAAAGGAAGAGAACTAAGAGCCAAAGGATACGATATCATCAGTCTTAGTCTCGGAGAACCGGACTTCGATACACCTGAACACATCAGAGAAGCTGCCAAAGAGGCTCTGGATCAAGGTTATACAAGATATACCCCTGTATCCGGACTTGCAGAATTTAAAGAAGCAATACAGCATAAATTCAAGAGAGACAATAACTTAGACTTTGATTTAAAACAAATTGTTGTTTCTAATGGTGCTAAGCAATCAATAGCTAATATCTGTTTATCTATTCTCAATCCAGGAGATGAAGTTATCATTTTCGCTCCTTATTGGGTCAGTTATTATGAGATTGTAAAGTTTGCAGGAGGCGTGCCTATTGTAATTAGTGCAGATATTGATTCTGATTTTAAAGTAAGCCCGGATCAATTGAAGAATGCCATCACCCATAAGACCAAGGCCATTTTGTTTTCATCTCCATGTAACCCTACAGGAAGTGTATATACAATGGAAGAATTGGAAGCATTGGCAGAAATCATAGCACAGGATGATGATATTATAGTCATGTCTGATGAGATTTATGAATTTATAAATTTCAGTGACCAGCATGCTTCTATAGGCAGCATACCTTCAATGAAAGACCGTACAGTAACCATCAATGGTATGTCCAAGGGATTTGCTATGACCGGCTGGAGGTTGGGATACATCGGTGCTCCTCAATGGTTGGCCGCTGCATGCGATAAAGTTCAGGGACAATTTACCAGTGGTGCAACCGCATTTGGCCAGAAGGCCGCATCCATAGCACTGATGTCAGACTTATCCCCTACTCATGAAATGAAAAAAGCCTTTGAGCGACGCAAGAAGTTAGTGATAGAATTACTTAGTAAAATCGATGGCATGAAGGTTAATAATCCTCAGGGAGCATTTTACCTCTTTCCTGATATTAGCGAAATATTCGGAAGAACAAATGGCAAAACCATCATTGATAACGCTGATGACTTTTGTGAGATCATGCTTGAACAGGCGCACGTTGCATTGGTTTCCGGAAGTGCATTTGGCAATAAGAATTGTTTCAGGTTAAGCTATGCAGCTAGTGACGATCAATTGGTAGAAGCCATTTCAAGAATGCAAAAAATACTTAGCCAGTACCATTAACGGAGTTTTCTTGTGATTTCAACGTATTTCGCATAAGCAGCCTCCATACTAGAATTGAAAGGCACAGAGTATCTTCCTTGATTCATCCTTTGCCTGCTTGCTTCATACAGGCTTACAGCACAAGCAACTGAAATGTTCAGGCTTTGAACCATCCCATGTTGAGGAATGATAAAATTCCCGTCAAGATGTTTGAGGGCTTCTCTGCTGATTCCATCATGTTCATTCCCAAACATTAATGCACATGAACTACTGAGGTCAAGGTCATAAAGGCTTACACTGTCTGAATCAAGATGTGTTCCATAGATGCTTTGATACTTTGTTTTAACATGTTTCATGCATTTACTCACATCATTGAAGAAATGCACATCAACCCATTTTTTAGCCCCTGATGAACTTGATGTTCCTACATATCTTTCTTCAGTTAAATGATCCTCGGTGAGCAATACAAATATTTCTCCTATGCCTACACTATCACAGGACCTTAGCACAGCACCTATATTGTGTGGGTCATGCACATTTTCAAGAATAACTGTTAAATCACCTTGACGTTTTGCAACAACTTCTTTTATGCGTTCTGATCTTCGGTCTGTAATCATGTTATTGAACTAAAAGACTATCTTTTTCTGCCTCAACTGCATCAATTGCAATGCTTTCTTCATTCATATCCGCATCTACATTTTGCAATAACCTCAATACCTTGTCATGGGTGATCTCAACATTCCTTAAAGCATTTTTAATTTTATTCTGTACCACCCAGTCTGTGGTGAGATTGTCAAATAGCACATCCATAAAGCTTCCGGCAGCTTCAATATTAAGGTCTATTTTTGCCATTCGTATACCTACATCATTTAACTCATTTCTAAATACTGTAAGCAGTCGCTTAGCATGATAGGCCTGATCTATTGCTCGATCTATCTCTGAATGTTTTCTCCTATCATAATGCCTGGATTTGGACATGGAATCCCAGTCTCCCCATTTTTTAGCTTTAGCCAAATGATCCAGCACCTTTCTTACAGAAGCTAAAGCAGCCTGACCCGCCCGGTGAGCCTGCATCATTTCAGCCTTCCTGCTTCTCCTTTGATCCAATTCATTATATATTGCCATCAGGCGGTCCCGGAGATGTGAATGTCCTGCCAGTATTTCTTGCTCCCTCACTTTCTTCAATTGTTCTATCTTACCTGCAATTGCTGAAATATCATCCATTTTTTTTTCAAGCAAACTCAATTCATACTCCAGTACTTCGAGGTCTTTAACGTGTTCTTTGTGTTTTAAAGATAACTGGAGATATTCCTGACGTTCCTTTTCAAGTTGATCTTCCTTACTACCTAAAACCTTATGGAACAATGACTTAACACTCAATCCTTCAAGTGCTTCTATATCTTTCAATTCTTTATCAAGATCTTTCTCAATATTTTTAAGGGCGGAATCTGCTTCATTTAGCTGGACTTTTGTGGATTGATAATGCCTTTCTACAGCCTTCAACTCCTCCAACTTGTCGAGTAATTGATGTATTTTTTCCTGGGTTCGAGATTTCATATTTTAATGGTTCATCCGATTTAAGAGACTTAAAACTAAAAATAATCAATTAACATGTGAGCCTTTGCTATCAAGTTAAATCTTTTCATCACCGGATAATAAGTCTTGTATTTTCCATACATTGTGAGTAAAATAAAATTGATAGATAATGGGATTCTTAAGTGAAATAAAAAGATTACTATTTGTAAAGAAATCAGTAGCTAAGTCTGCAGCAAAGAAATCTAAAGATTATGCAATTGATAAAGCGGAAGACCTGGAACAATCTGCCAAGGAATTTGCTAAAGATGCAGGCTCGACCATTAAAGAAAAAACTTCAGGACTGAGGGACTCCATCATGGATACCACTGAGTCGCTGGTTGAAAAAGGCAAAGATGCCTGGGAAGATATTTCTGAAAAGGTCGGTGAATCAGAAATTGTGCAGAAAGCAGCTGATATATCTGAAGATGTGGGAGATAAAATTCTGGATGCCGGAGAGAAAACGGTTGACTTTGCCAAAGACATATCTGAAAAAGTCGGTGAGAAAGTTCTTGATAAAGGTGAGGATTTCATGGACAAAGCCAAAGATGTCTCCGAATCTATCGGTGAGAAAGTTCTTGACGTTAAAGATGACCTGATGGAAAAAGCAAAAGAATTGACAGCGGATCTTGGAGAAAAATTGGATGACACCATTGAGAAAGCAGAAAAAATGGCAGAAGAAGAAGCTGCCATACCCAAAAAAGACTTTGCAGATGACACGCTGGATACCGGTGATTCATTATTGAAAGGAACGGATGACTTCTTCGAAAAAGCTGCTAAGTATGCAGATGGTGACTATGGAGGAGTATTAGAAGGGAAAACCGAAATCATTGAATCAGAGGAAATCATAGAAAAGAAGCCTCCAGCCAAGGCAGCTGGATTTGAAGATCTGGATGGAGATGGCAATGAAATGATCGATGATGCCATCATTTCAGAAGAAGAATAATTCTTAATTCTGACATTTATTCTGCCTCTCAGGCAACATTTTAGACTTTTATCCTATCACATAAAATAGGTACGACTAAATCTGAGTTATATTCGGATAACTGTACAGTGATTGTATGCCTGAAAAATTAAATGAAAATCAACTGGTTAAAGCCTGTTTAGATGGGGACAGTAAAGCACAAAAATTCCTGTTCGAATCATTGGGTAAAAAGATGATGGCTGTGTGTATGAGATATGCTAGAAACAGACAAGAAGCTGAAGACATGCTCCAGGACGGATGGGTCAGGGTATTTACACAGTTGCATACATTTTCATTTCAAGGGCCGCTTGAAGCATGGATAAGAAGGGTAATAGTTAATTCAGCATTGAGGAGAATCGGTAAAAAATCATATCAGAACGAATCAATAGGGATTCCTGACCATATGGATACACCGATATCAGAAACAGCCATAAGTAATCTGAGAGAAGAAGAATTATTGAATTACATCAATATGCTGCCTGTAGGTTACAAGACTGTATTTAACCTCTACGTGATAGAAGGATACTCTCACAGGGAAATCAGTGAAATGCTAGAATGTGGAGAGAGTACTTCGAGATCACAACTAGTGAAAGCCAAGAAGATGCTTAAAAAAATTATTCTTTCAAATGAAAAAATAGCCGTATGATGAACGACGACAAGTTATTCAGAGACCGGCTTTATAATATGGAGGCAACCTATCCTGATGACATGTGGAATCGGATTTCAGGCCAATTGCCTAAAAAGAAACGTAGAGGGGGTTGGTGGTTACTTTTGGCTTTTCTCCTCTTAGGTGTAGTTTCAGGAGTTTTTCTTCCGATTTCTAACCAAGCAGAATCCACTGAGAACTATGAAGAAAAACTACCCTCTAATTCTTCTGCTTCAGGAGACGATATAATTGTCCAAAGCACACCAGTTGAGGAAGGAATAGATTTAAATCAGGAAATTGCCCCTACTCCTTCTGAAAATAAGACTGCTTTTATCCCGGGAGATATAAATCCTGAAAATTCAGGAAGCTATGAATCTTACTCTGAAGCACCTGTTATTACAAGTTCTTCATCAACTGACACAGAAAACAATATTGATGTATTCACATCTGAGCACGATATAACTCCAGAGATCAAAGTCGCAAAGGAAGTGAACAATGAATTAGAAAATGTAACTTCTCCAAGAGCTCTGGTATCTGCTCCAGGTGTAATGGATCCACGTCAATTATTTATTGACGATGTATATCCTGACTTTATACCTCCAGAGTGTCCAACCTTCGGATTTAATCGTGAACCTGGAATTTTCTTTGATCTATTGTATTCTCATGATATGCCAAGCCGGACATTAGAAATGAAGTCCCAGGAATTGAGTGACTATATTGACAGTAGGAACAATACAGAAAGTACTTTATATTCTTTCTCTTCGAGCTTAAGGATAGCATACATTTCGAGGTCAGGTCTTGGTCTTAAAACAGGATTTAATTATAGTCAGATCAATGAAAAATTTGAATACCTGGATCCTGATGCATCATTGATCAGGACGATCATTACCATTGACACTTTGATTTTAGGTGGTGTACCAACAGTAGTAAAGGATACTTCCACGATAAGAATTCCGGGATCTCTTGATATTACCTCATATAATAGATACCGGTTTTTTGATATTCCTATCCTGGCAACATATGAAGCTCCATTGAATGATAAATTTTATTACAGTTTCAATGGTGGAGTATTGATAAATGTAGCTTTTTCACAAAAGGGAAGATTTTTAGATCCTGCAGAAATGCCTGTTTGGTTTACCAGTAGTGATCCTGAAGGTTATGATGCTTTTAAAAATTCAGCTGGGTTATCCTTCTTTGGATCACTGGGCCTACACTATAAATTGAACGACCATATTGATATAATTCTTGAACCCAATTTTAGGTTTTATGCCGGATCATTGACTTCAGAACCCTATCCCCTGGAGCAGAGATGGCTAACCCTGGGACTGAGTCATGGAATAAGATATAAATTTTAACAATGGCCAAGCAGCATTAATGCAACGAGGTTGATCTATAATAATGAATCGAAAATTGATTGAACTAATTAAATATAAAAACATGAGATCGAAACATCAGAATTATACTTTGATGCTCCTATTTACGATCCCTGTTTTACTATTATTATCATGTGGCAAGGATTCGGAAGTTTTTACTCCATACGAACCTACTGGTAATATCGAAGACTACTATTCCGTTCAGGACGATGATGTCCAGATATTTGAAAGGACGGCATCTGATGATATTATCATTGTGACAGAGAATAACACCATTATTACAATACCCTCCTATTCCATGATTGATGATGCCGGAAATGTCATCAGTGACGGAATAAAAATCGAAGTGCTTGAGGTATTCGATAAGGGAGATATGATCCTTCATAAGACATCAACCATGACTAGTAAGGCATATCTTAAATCCAATGGTATGTTTCACATTCGGGCTACAAAAGATGGAAAAGAGTTGAAGATGAAGGATGGATATAACTATAAGTTGTACGTTCCTAATAAGGAGCCGGATCCGGAGATGAAGTTATTCTTTGGTGATAGAGTTGAAGGTATGGTTGTCTGGGAAGAGGCTCAAGATCAGGATATAAGAGTCAATGAATGGCAGATCGCTGATTCCAGTACTGTATATTTTGATTTTGGATATGAGTTATTCTGTGATAAGTTCACATGGATAAATATTGATAAATACTATGATATCCCTGAGGATCAGAAAACTTCAGTATGTGTCAGCTTACCTGAAGAGCTTTATGACAATAAGAATACAGCAGTCTTTATGATATACAAAGAAGAGTATTCATTGATCCCTTTTACATTCAACAAAGAAGACAAATTATGGTGTGAACCTTATGCCCAGGTTCCGAAAGGATGGGAAATCTATATCATTACAATTTCTTCCCTGGGAGAAGGTGAATATCACCTTGGATACTTAGAAGCTACCGTTACCGATAATGATCAATTTACCATTATCCCTAAAATCAAGACCAAAGAAGAAATTAAAGAGTTCCTTAAAACTCTTTAAGAAGGTATAACTGTATTTTTATTCGTAAATGGGAGTTGCCTGCCTGGATATAGATTCAGGCGGGCATTTTTTTTTAAACCATTATCAACTTTCTTATACCTTTAGCCCCCAATAAATACCAATTACTATGATGAAAATGACTTTAAAGAGTACCGGTTCTGAATTGGATTATATGGGATTCAATGAAAAAGGCCATGGAATAAGACTCAATGGAAATGGAGATGGAGTGAGTCCCATGCAATCAGTACTTCTTGCGGTTGCAGCATGTAGCAGTATCGATGTAGAAATATTCTTAAAGAAAATGAGAAATGACCTGACACATATCGAAGTGGATGTAGAAGGTGATCGGGTCGAAGATCAATTACCCAAAGTATTCACAGCAATACGATTGCACTACAAACTTTATGGAGACATCAAGGATAAATCAGCTCAAAAGGCAGTAGATATGGCTGTCAAAAAATATTGCTCCGTATCTAAAATGCTGGAAGCAACTGTTGATGTTTCATACACCTACGAGATCATCGCACAATGAAATTTGAAACCAAGGCCATAAGGCTACAGACAGATCGAAGTCAACACAAGGAGCATAGTACTCCCCTATTTCCGACATCCAGTTTTGTATTTGATGATGCTGAAGACATGAGGGCTAAATTTGATGGGGAAGTTCAGGGAAATATCTACAGCCGATTTACAAATCCTTCCGTTGCTGAACTGGAAACAAAAATGGCAGCATTGGAAGGAGGTGAAAAAGCGATTGCAACTGCATCAGGAATGTCTGCTATTTTCACATGTTTTGCATCTTTCTTGTCTTCTGGAGACCATTTGATCATGTCGAGGGCAGTATTCGGATCAACATTCAGGGTCACTGAGAATTATCTTTTAAAGTGGGGTATTACCTTTGATTTTGCTGATCCCGGTAATGTGAACAGTTGGACTGATCTCATCCGACCGGAAACTAAGATTTTATATTTAGAAACTCCCTCCAATCCCGGATTGGAAATCATAGACTTGGAAGAAGTAGCAAAGATTTGCAAGCAACATAATATCCTGATGGTGGTTGACAATTGTTTTGCTACACCTTACCTTCAGAAACCATTAAAATACGGTGCTGATATAGTCATTCATTCAGCTACCAAATATATAGATGGGCAAGGTAGAGTACTGGGGGGTGTGATTGTGAGTACCGCCGATTTAATAGCTGAGATGATTCCATTCATGAAAAATGCGGGACCTTCGCTTTCACCATTCAATGCATGGATACTTTCTAAAAGCCTGGAAACACTTGCTGTAAGGATGGATCGACATTGTAGCAATGCTCACGACCTGGCTTTGAGACTGGAAATGGAAGATGGAGTAAAATCTGTCAGATATCCATTCAAAAAAGATCACCCCGGATATAAAATTGCGACAAAACAGATGAGCGGCGGTGGAGGTATTGTCGCATTTGAAGTTGAAAATGGATTGAGTCAAGGTCAACGATTTCTTGATGCTATAAAAATGTGTTCCCTATCTGCCAACCTTGGAGATACGCGGACCATTGTCACACATCCTGCGTCAACGACACATTCCAAATTGACTGTCGAACAACGTGCAGCTGTAGGTATAACTGATGGACTGATTAGAGTAAGTGTAGGGCTTGAACATATTGATGACATCTTTAATGATATCAGTCAGGCACTTAAAGCATCTATGAATCAATATTGAAAGCTTCACTGACTTCATCCTCGACAATGGACCTGAGATCAGCCGGTGAATAATTTACGGACTTCAATACCTTGCCATCCCCTTTCCTGTATACAAGAAATTGACCATCAGCAGGTTTTACTACAGATTCTGTGTCTCTATGATTGCGATAATATTCTTGAGTCGCTTCAGCCTCTTCTTGAGTAGCACAAGCCTTACTCATATTAGATCGTTGCACTTCATCAAAGAGGGTCTTGAACTTATCCCCTAACCCAAATTCTAATACAGCTCCGGAAAGAACATATTGTAAATCAGCTAAGGCATCTGCGATTTCCACGATATCATTGTCTTCTATGGCTTCTTTTAGCTCATTCAATTCTTCCTGTAATAAAGAAATTCTCAATTCGCATCTCTTTTTTGCTGGGATTTCAGGATTATCCAGGACAGGCATGCCGAATAAGTGATGAAATGCAGCAACTCCTGTTAATGCTTTAGGTTCTTGAAATTTCTTAGATGACATAACTTGAATGGATTAAACATGAATGTAATGAGGTGTAAGGATAGGAATAAATTATATATTTACTAAAGTTATATATAAAAAATTGATCAATTGAAAAGGAAAGAATTCCTCAAAAAAGCATCTATTGCTGCTGTTGGCAGCAGTCTTCTTGTACAATCATGTAAGAGTGAAGATGCTGATTCAAGCACCGGACCAGCCATTATTACCAATAAAAAATACAAATGGAAGCTGGTGACTACCTGGCCGCCCAACTTTCCGGTACTAGGGGAAGGATGTAATATGCTGGCAGAATGGGTGAAAACCATGTCAGGTGGTCGGATGGAAATCAATGTTTATGGAGGTGGAGAATTGGTACCGGCATTAGAATCATTTGAGGCAGTCAGCAGCGGAGCTGTAGAAATGGGACATGGAGCAGCTTATTATTGGGCCGGGAAAAGTCCGGCTTTGCAGTTCTTTACAACAATACCATTCGGACTGAATGCTCAACAGATTGATTCATGGATGTATTGCGGAGGTGGACTTGAATTGTGGGAAGAAAATTATGCAAGATTTGGATTGGTCCCTTTTCCTGCCGGAAACACTGGCGTTCAGATGGCTGGTTGGTTCAATAAGGAAATCAATTCCATAGATGATTTTAAAGGATTGAAAATGCGTATCCCGGGATTGGGTGGCAAAGTACTCAAAAAGGCCGGTGGGACTGCTGTGTTGTCTGCTGGAAGTGAAATATATACCAATCTGGAACGGGGTGTCATTGATGCAACTGAATGGATAGGTCCTTATCATGATTATAAAATGGGTTTCCATAATATTGCGAAGTATTACTATGCACCCGGATGGCATGAACCGGGACCGATTCTGGATCTATTTGTCAATAAGAGGGCATTCGATGGATTGGCACCTGACCTTCAAGAGATCATAAGGACAGCTGCTTACCGACTGAATGCCTGGGCTACTTCTGAATTTGAAGCCAAGAATAATTTTTATCTCAGTAAGCTTATTAATGAAGAAGGTGTGGATGTAAGAAGATTCTCAGATGATGTTCTCGCAGGATTGAAGCAGTATTCACAAGAGGTTATTGAAGAAGTGATCGCAGGGGATGAAGCAAGTGCAAAAGTCTATGAATCTCTCATGAAGTTTTCTAAAGAAATCAGAAACTGGTCAGAATACTCTGAGAAGCTTTATTACAACAGCATTTGATGTAAATCAATCTAAGGTGTCCACAGCATCCCCGGAAAGAAAAACACCATAGCAAGAACAATAATCTGAATGATAAGAAAAGGTACTACTCCTTTATAAATATCTACAGTTCTGACTTCCGGAGGAGCCACTCCCTTGAGATAGAACAAGGAAAATCCAAATGGTGGTGTTAAAAACGATGTCTGTAGATTAAGAGCAATTAATATTCCTGCCCACAGAGGGTTAATGCCAAGCTGAATAAACAATGGAGATACAACCGGAACAATTATAAAAATGATCTCTATAAAATCAATGAAAAATCCGGCAATGAAGACGACAAGCATGACAATGAGTAAAAAGACATGAGGACTTAGATCTGCAGATGTAATCATATTTACCAGGTAATCATCTCCATTCATCCCTCTGAACACCAATGAAAATGTAGTGGCTCCCAGAAGAATCAGAAAAACCATACTAGTAAGATGAGTGGTTTCTACCATCACTTTCTTCAATACATCGAGGTTCAGTTTTTTCTGTATGGCTGTGAGGATTATTGCTCCCATCGCACCCACTGCTGCAGCTTCTGTAGGACTGGCTATACCTGTAAATATTGATCCCAGAACAGCAACTATCAATAATAAAGGAAGTAAAAACGCCTGTATCACTTTTATGGCGAAGTCCTCTGATTTAAACTTTCTAACTTCTTCGGCCGGCATTGCAGGAGCCTCTTCAGGATTCAACCTGGCGTAAACAAGCACGTAGATTATATAGGCACCTACCAGAATAACTCCAGGCACGATTGCCGCTGAAAACAAATCTCCTACCGGTACATTCAATACACTTCCCAGTAAGACCAACACAACTGATGGTGGTATAATCTGACCCAAAGTTCCGGAAGATGAAATGGTCCCTGTTGCGATTTTTACATTGTAGTTTCTTTTTAACATGGTCGGCAGACTGATCAGACCCATTGTCACCACAGTGGCACCAACAATACCGGTTGAAGCTGCAAGTAAAGCCCCCACAACAATGACTGAAATGGCAAGTCCTCCATTGATCTTGCCAAATAATATCGCCATCGTTTCCAGTAGTGATTCTGCAAGTCCACTCTTTTCAAGCATTAAACCCATATATATGAAGAGTGGAACGGCAAGAAGAACATAATTATTCATTACACCCATGATCCTCAGCGGAAGGAGGTCAAGAAAATCAGGGACAAATATCAATCCCACTATTGTTGACAACCCTCCTAATGTCAAAGCAACCGGATAACCAAATAAGATTAAAATGAAAATCAGAACGAATAATATGATGGCAACTATCTCCATTATGTTCTTAAGGTTCTGATGTTCTTGTATAAAACAGTAAAAGCCTGGATAAGCAGGAGAATGAATCCGATTACAATAACAAACTTGATGATGTATCTCGCACCAAGACCATCAGGTTCAGCACTTCCTTCGCGGATATACCAACTATTCATTGCGTAATTGAAGGACTTTGTTACAATTAATAATGCCCATGGGATCAGTAAAAACACCGTTCCTATAATATTAATCCATGCCTTCTTCTTTTTCGAAAAATTATTATAAAACACATCAACCCTTACGTGCTTATCTTCACCAAGTGTGTAGGCAGCTCCAAGTAAGAATACTGCAGCAAAAAGATGCCATTCCAGATCCAACATCCACACCGCGGTTGCATCAAAGAGGTATCGACGAACAACATCTACAAAGATAATGACTACCAAAATGGTGGTTAACCAACTCGCCGCCACACCAACTATCTTTGGAAGAGCTTCAATTTTCATTACATGTTTTTGGATATCATTGATTCTCAATGTATGAAATTGAAATCATATCTAGGTAAAGCGTAGAACAATATGATAATCTATGGGCATAAAAAAAGAGGCCCTAAAGCCTCTTTTTCTAATAGTGCAGTATCCTAAATAAGGATTAACCACCTAGTGCTTCTAGTTTTCCTTTCATTTCTTCTACTTTGTCAAACTTACTTTGTCTTGCATAAATCTCTCTTAAGGCAATCATTGTATTTTGATCAGTAGGCTCTAATTGGTGTGCTTTCTCGAAGAAAGGTTGAGCTTCACCGAAGTACCCATCCATTTCCTCTTTCATTGTATTGTACTTTTTAGTTCCTTCTGCAGAGTAATCATTGGCCAGTTCATTTATCTGAGCAGTCATGGATGCAGCCTTATTGTAATAAAGTGCTCCAAGGCTGTAAGTTGCATCGAAGTTTTCAGGATTAATTTCTAAAGCTTTGTTGAAATAAGTAAATGCTTCATTGAAGTATTTATCTGATTCTTCTACATTTCCAGCATCTCTATTATCATTGGTCAACTGATCATACACGTTTCCGAGTGTTGTATACAATGTAATATTCTCTGGATCTGCGGCAATAGCCTCCTTGATCCTACTGATAGGCTCTTCTAAGTTTCCTATAGAAAGGTAGTAGTTAATTTCAGCGTATAACAATCCTTTTTCCTCAGGATACTTGGTTCTTCCTTCCTGGAGATAACTAATGGCTTTCTCCGGATTACTTTCTTTATTAATGTTAAATAAAGCTTCATAAACAAATGAGTGATCATACTTCTCCTCATAAAGCGGCATGAGGTATTTGTTTAAATCCTCAGGTCCTCTTCCAGCATAATATCCTGCAACAGATGTGTAGAAGTAATGCTGACTTTGAACAGCAGGGTCTGAGAGCATCGATTCCATCCCATTCTGAGCAAGGGTTTCATGAGCCATCGTCACCAAATTGTAGTGGTGAAAAGATGCATCGTAATCTTTTTCTTCAAATTTGGTGATACCAATATTATTCAGGCCCCCCATTACTTTTTCGATACCTTTTAGAGCATCTTTCGTTTTGTCACCAGTAGCTAGAGCCCCCTGATATGATTCAAAAGCAGAAACAGGAGCATCTGGAAATGCAGCAACATAGGCAGGATTAAGCAGTGCTGTTTTCTCTTCCGTGTCAGCAATATCCATATAAAGCTCTGCCTTTTTGATGTATGGTTCTCCTTTTTCAGGGGTTCCAAATTCAGCTTCCAGAGTAGCAATTGCTGCTTTGGCAGCGTCTACATTTTCTGTAGGTTTTTTCATAAAGTCTTTCAAGGCTTTTTCAGCATTCTTGACGACCTTTTTAGCATCCTGCGCATCAACAGTAGCAGTCAACACGAAGAGGCTAAGTATTGCAATGAATAGTTTTTTCATATTATGTATTGTGTTTTTATGATTGCAAAATTAAGATTTCTCCATTATGACGGAAAAAGATTTCCTCAAACGTTTTCAAAATGTTAAAACAATATAAGTTTTTTGTTAAAAATATAATATTCTATTCTTCTTCTTCTTCTTCACTTCCATCTCTTGCTATTACAGCAACGTCAGCAATCGAGTCTGTATTATCCAATCGGATCACTCGTACACCTTGCGTCGCACGCCCCATTACTCTCAGTTCTGCCATTGCAATCCTGATGACAATCCCCTCCATTGTTGTAACCATCAATTCATCAAGATCTGTAACCGCTTTAATAGCAACCAATGTTCCCGTTTTATCCGTTATCTGCATGGTCTTCACTCCTTTCCCTCCCCTATTGGTAATTCTATAATCATCTACAGAAGATCTCTTTCCATTTCCTTTCTCAGAAAGAACCATTACTGAAACTTCTTCATCCAAAGGATCTACCGTTATCATT
This sequence comes from Saprospiraceae bacterium, assembly GCA_013002995.1. GTDB lineage: Bacteria > Bacteroidota > Bacteroidia > Chitinophagales > Saprospiraceae > JABDLO01. The sequence continues at coordinate 31,336 of JABDLO010000127.1, forward strand.
CCTATGATAGCATCATCCTTTCCATCTAGTCTCATACCTTTAACACCGGCTGCAGTCCTTCCCATCGCCCTTACTTTAGATTCAGGGAAATGGATGGCTCTTCCGTTCATATTGGCAAGAATGATGTTTTGCTCCCCATTGGTGAGTTTTACTTCCAATAATTGGTCTCCTTCGTTGATGGTTATGGCATTGATACCATTCACTCTAGGTCTCGAAAAAGCTTCAACCTGAGTTTTCTTAATCATCCCTTTCTTCGTACAGAAGACGATGTAATTATTATTTAAGAACTCTTCATCTTTTAAATCCTCAATCATGATGTAGGCCCTTACTTTATCATCCTTAGGCAGTTGGATGATATTCTGCATTACCCTACCCGCACTATTCTTTCCTGCCTCAGGAATTTCAAATACTCTCAGCCAATAACACCTACCTTGTTCTGTAAACAATAATAAGTAGTTGTGATTGTTGGCAACGAAGATGTGTTCTACAAAATCTTTGTCCCGGGTCTTAGATCCTCTTGATCCTCTACCTCCTCTTCCTTGTTGCTTGTATTCAGATGATTTGGTTCTCTTTATGTATCCTAGATGCGAAATGGTGATGACCACTTCATCATTGGGTATCATGTCTTCAATACTGATCTCATCATCAGCATAACTAATATCTGTCCTTCTATCATCTCCAAACCTCTCATCCAGTTCTCTCAGCTCTTCCTTTATGATGTCTCTTCTCATCTGCTCACTTTCAAGAATGGCCTTCAAGTGGGCAATGGTTTTCATCAACTCGTCATACTCATTTTGGATCTTTTCAACCTCCAGACTTACGAGCTTCTGCAACCTCATTTCAAGGATTGCCTTGGCTTGAATTTCTGATAATTCGAATGAACTTATAAGCCCCTCTCTTGCTTCGTCAACTGTTTTAGATTGCCTGATGATTTTAATAACTTCATCAATATTGGCTAGTGCAATTAACAACCCTTCCAGGATATGAGCTCTTTCTTCTGCCTTTCTTAGATCATACTGTGTCCTTCTTACGATGACCTCTAGTCTGAACTTGATGAACTCTTCAATTATTTGTTTAAGGTTCAATAATACCGGTCTCCCATTTACCAGTGCGATATTATTAACGCCATAGGAAGTCTGAAGTGCGGTATACTTGTACAGTTTACTCAACACCACACTAGCCATCCCATCTCTCTTGATATCGACAACGATTCTGAGTCCTCTTCTGTCAGACTCATCTCTCAAGTCACTGATCCCTGTAATCCTTTCATTATTAACTAATTCAGCAATCTTGGCAACCAGATTGGCCTTATTAACCTGGAAAGGTATTTCTGTAACTATGATGGATTCATATCCATTGGGTCTGGTTTCTATATTGGCTTTTGCCCTTACAACCACCCGACCTCTTCCTGTTTCAAATGCATCTTTGACTCCTTGATATCCATAAATGGTACCACCAGTAGGAAAGTCAGGGGCTTTAACGTGCTCCATCAACTCTTCAATGGTGATGTCAGGATTATCAACTGTTGCAATAACTCCACTCACTACTTCTCTGAGATTATGTGGCAACATATTAGTGGCCATACCGACAGCAATTCCAGAGGCTCCATTCACGAGAAGATTAGGTATCCTTGTAGGAAGTACTGTGGGCTCTTCCAGTGAATCATCAAAATTCAATGAATAATTAACAGTCTCTTTCTTAATGTCTTCAAGCATTTGATCACTGATGCGCTCTAGCCTTGCTTCCGTATACCTCATTGCTGCAGGACTGTCACCATCCATCGATCCCTTATTTCCTTGAATTTCAACAAGAGGATATCTCATGGACCATGGTTGACCCATCCTGATCATAGAATCATAAACTGCTCCATCACCATGCGGGTGGTACTTACCAAGCACCTCACCAACAACTCTAGCAGACTTCTTGTGGGCTTTGTTATAAGATAGTCCCAGCTCTTGCATTCCATAAAGAATACGCCTGTGAACCGGTTTTAAACCATCTCTCACATCCGGTAAAGCCCTCGACACAATCACCGACATAGAATAATCTATGTAGGCCGACTTCATTTCATCTTCAATGTTTATCGGTATAATCCTTTGATTGTTAGCCATTTATATATTTTATTATAGTTTTTATAAGCAGGTGCAAAGATAACCAATTTTAAATAGAAAAAAGCAAAATACAACCAGTAAAAAGGTCTAATATTCCAGCATACTTTTAAACCTTCAATCAATTGATATAAAACATTGTATATCAATACTTTAAAGCAAATAGGCTTTTTTAAAATTAGATTTTACAAGATTGGATTACAGATCACACAACTGATGAGACCATAGTGATGTTACTTATCTGTCTGAGCGACACAATTATTTATATATTTGCACAATTTTAATGTGATATGACCGATCCAATCAAGGAAGTAACACCATATAACGACGAGGAAAACAAGAAAGGACAAGTAACCAAAATGTTTAATAAGATAGCTCCGTACTATGACTATCTGAACAGGTTGCTTTCACTGGGCATTGATGTTATCTGGCGCAAAAAAGCCATAAAGACCCTGGTCCCCTATCAACCTCAATACATATTGGACATAGCTACAGGTACTGCTGATCTTGCCATTGAAGCGTATAAGTCGCTTAAACCTAAACATGTCACAGGCATGGACATTTCTTCTGAAATGATCAGAATTGGAGACAATAAACTTCTAAAAAAGAAATTACAAGATGTAATCACCCTTGAAATTGGGGATTCAGAAAATCTTAAATATGAGGATGGGCAATTTGATGCTGTCACAGCTGCATTTGGAGTAAGGAACTTTGGAAATCTTGAAAAGGGACTCATAGAAATGCACCGTGTTCTCAAGCAAGGTGGCAGGATTGTAATACTTGAATTTTCCAAACCGAAAGTATTTCCATTAAAACAGTTGTTCAATTTATACTTTAAAAATATTCTTCCCGTTATAGGAAAGATTAAATCAAAGGATCCGAAAGCATATCAATATCTATATGAATCGGTACAGGTATTCCCTGATTATGAGAACTTCATAAAAATTTTAAAGAAAATCGGCTTTCATTCTACTGATTTTAAGCCTTTAAGTTTTGGTATATGCACCATATACACCGCATCAAAATAATATTGATTTTTACCCTGATCATGGGATCAATGGGTATACAGGAAGTTCATGGTCAGTGGATTGCAAAGGACAATTTCAATTACCTCGATTTCCAACGCAAGCCTTACTACTTTGGTATTACATTCGGATTACACAATACAGGTTACCGGGTCAATCAATCCAGAGCTTTTATTAATAATGATAGCATCCGTATAGCAGAAGGAGCACCAGAAATTGGGATTGACTTACACCTCATAGGTAATTTAAAGATTGGGGAGTACTTTGATTTTCGTGTCTTACCGGGTTTTTCATTTTCTAATAGAACTTTTGAATTTACAAGTGTCACTGCACCCGACGAACAAGTAAAAAGAGAAACACTGGAATCTGTTTTTTTCGAAATGCCTTTTCATTTGAGATTTAAGAGTCAACCGTATAAGGACAAAAGAGCATTTGTAGTAGGTGGGGTAAAATATACTTATGACCTTTCATCCAATTCTCAATCAAGGTTAAAGACTGATCTAATTAGAATATCGCCTCATGACTTTCAATATGAAATCGGAGTGGGAATGCAATTCTTTTTCCCTTATTTCATCTTCTCTCCTGAGATAAAGTACAGTCGCGGACTGGGAAACATTCTACTGTATAACAATGATCTTAACGAGGCAAGGGTATTGGAGCAAGTTGTTTCTGAAATTATTACAATCTCATTTCATTTTGAAGGTTAACAGGGACAATACACTTTTACAACCTCCATCATTTCAGGATAAAATTCTTTAAAGCAAATTTCAATTTCTGTATAATGATCCTGTAGATCTTCAACCGCCTTATCAATATTGGATTTAAATTTAAATCTCTTCTTCATTCTACTGAATGTGTATTCTAGTCCTTCCATTGAAGTATAAGACCTGAGAAAATGCCCCGACACCATGTCATGTGTCATTTTTTGCAACCTTTCAGGAAAAGTCTGTACATGTTCCATGAGCGTTGAATAAACCTCGGATTCAAATTCTTCAAAAGGTACATCTGAATAATTCGCCCAATTTTTATACAACACATAATCAAAGTATACATCAACAATGACTGGAGAGTATTTACCTTGTGAAGGGTGAAGGATTTTGGTACATTTCCTGACAGAAGGATGTGTATCGGTGAAGGAATCAATCCTTCTATGCAAATTAACCCCTGTTTTTATTTCCGGAGTTAATAGGTGCAAATCTTTATTTTTAATAAAGTCACCAAGAAAATTTCCACATAAAAGTCCATGTTCGGTGCAAGACAGATGCATGTGGGCAAGAAAATTCATAATGCAATATTACATAATTGAAAATCAGTAAAGATCAAATGCCTTTAGAATCTTAACACATATCAAGATAAATTAAGTCATATAAGCAGTTGTATTTAAAGAAATTTTAATCTTTTTGAAATAAATGAACCTAAAGAGCTGATTATAATAAAAATGTCTATTTTTGCCGAAATTTTGAGATTAGTCTATGGCTAGAAGAAAGAAAAAACAGGTAAAAGACGAGACCATCGTGGATATAGTTGAAGCGAAGGAAACGGCACAAGATTACTTTGAAAGGAATAAAGTTTTAGTGCTCGCTATTGTAGGAGCATTAGTAGTAATTATCGGAGGATATCTATTCTACGACCTACTGGTAAAAACGCCTAATGAGGAATCTGCTAAAGAAGCAATGTATAGAGCTGAAGAGCAATTTGCAAGAGATTCATTTGCACTGGCACTCGAGAACCCGGGTGCTGGATTTGATGGATTTCTAGATATTATTGATAACTATCCGGGTACTTCTGCCTCAAATCTTGCTAAATATTATTCAGGCATAAGTTATTTAAACCTGGGAAGGTATGAAGCTGCAATTGAGTTTTTGGAAGACTTTTCTCCAGGTGGGGAAGTAACTCCAATCATGAAATTTGGAGCACTTGGAGATGCATATTCAGAAACTGGTGATTTGGATAAAGCGCTTTCCATGTACAAAAAAGCTACTGATACAGATAACAGCTTTCTTACCCCATATTACTTAAAAAAATATGGACTGCTTGCTGAGAAGCAAGGAGATTCTGGAAGTGCTCAAAACGCTTACAATAGAATCAAAGATGAATACCCTGAAAGTGCTGAAGCTCAGGATATTGAAAAGTATATTGCCGGAGTGCAATAATCACAGCAATACGAAAAAATATTTAATGGGCTTCTCAATGAACTGTGAGAAGCCCATTTTCTTTATACCTTATATCCAATAATAAAATATCATGGCAGCAAAGAAGAAAAACTTAGATAAATCCAATCTATCAGGCTTGTGCAATATGACAGATAAGTCTTTTGGTCTGGTCGTCTCAGAATGGAATGAAGAAATAACAGGCAGCCTTGAAAAAGGAGCCAGGAAGACTTTATTGAAACATGGTGTGAAAGAGGATAACATTCATGTCGTTTATGTTCCGGGATCTTTCGAGTTACCAATGGGTGCAAGGCTACTGGCCGGAAAAGAAAGAATGGATGCCGTCATCTGCATCGGTTGTGTAATAAAAGGAGAAACAAAACACGATGAGTATATCAATAATGCTGTAGCGAGTGGGATCATGAGCCTTGGACTTGCATCCAGCAAACCCGTAATCTTTGGAGTACTTACTCCAAATGATTACCAGCAAGCTAAAGATAGAGCCGGAGGAAAACATGGGAATAAAGGAGTGGAAGCAGCCCATACCGCCCTGAAAATGGTGAGCCTGGCCCACAACTTAAAAGAATCTGATTCTAAAATAGGTTTTAAATAATAGAGATATGGTTAAGGTCTCAGTCATCAATACAGGATATTTTAAACTGGATGGTGGAGCAATGTTTGGTATAGTTCCTAAATCTATATGGTCAAGGATCAATCCTCCTGATGACAACAATCTATGTACATGGGCGATGAGATGCTTGTTGGTTGAAGATGGAAATAGAAAAATATTAATTGATACAGGTATCGGAAATAAACAAAGCGAAAAGTTCTTTTCCTTCTTTCAACCCCATGGCAATGAAGACTTGATGACATCTGTAACCCACTTCATCAGTGCAGAAGAAATCACGGATGTATTGATCACACACTTCCACTTTGACCATGTAGGTGGTGCAGTCAGTTGTGATTCAAAAGGCAACTACTACCCCACCTTCCCCAATGCAACATACTGGACAAATGAGCTACATTATAAGTGGGCTTATGATCCTAACGCACGTGAAGCTGCAAGTTTCTTAAAGGAAAACTTTGTCCCTCTGAAAGACAGTGGTTTATTATCTATGATTGAGGTTGAAGATGGTGTGAGGTTTTCTGATCATATTACCTTAAGATTTTACAATGGTCATACAGAAGCAATGATGGTTCCATTTATTGATCTTGGTGATGGCCGGACATTGGTCTACCCTGCCGATTTATTACCATCCTCAGGACACATTAGAATGCCCTATGTAATGGCTTATGATATAAGGCCATTGGTTACCATTCAAGAAAAACAATCATTTTACGATATCATCACTGATAACAGGCATATTCTTTTCTTCGAGCATGATCGCCAACATGAAACCGGAAAAGTAATAAAGAACGAAAAAGGGAGATTTGTCGCAGATTCATTAATGAGTCTGAAGGATCAACTCCATAACAATTAATTCCTATGATCATGAATCACCGATAATATGAAAGACCATTCTCTGTTTTTCTTTGCCATCCCTCTTCCTGAAGACATCAGAGAAGAAATTCAAATTATCACTGAAGAGATATCACTGAAATATGACACAAAGAAGGCCCTTTCTTCAGAACCTCATATTACCATCATTCCGCCTTTCTGGTATCCAGGCACTAAAGTTGATACTCTTAAAAATGTGATTAGTCATGTTTCTAAGTTCATTTGGGAATTTCCAATTCTCCTCAATGGGTATGACACATTTCCACGTAATGTATTGTTTATTCATGTGGTTCCAAGCGATGAATTACAATCTTGCCATGACCAGACGTATAATTGTTTACCGCAGGATTTATACTATAAAGTAAAAAGGTATCCTGAATACAATCCGCACATTACCATTGCTTTCAAAGACATCAGTGCTGAATCATTTGCTGAAGCTAAAAAGGAATATCTTACTAAAGAGTACCTAAGAGCTTTTAGTTTCAATGGGCTCGCCTTGTACCAACACAACGGTAAGACCTGGGACAGAAAATAATTCATCTTTAAGAAGAAATTATATCTTTAAGGATGAATCAATTAAGCTTTACCAATGGGAAAATTTTCAGTTGAAATTAAATGGGGTCTCATCTTCTTTGCGGTTGCCCTGGCATGGATGTACTTTGAAAAATTAATGGGATGGCACGGTGAAAAAATCGATCAACATGCGACGTATACCCTGCTATTTATGCCTATTGCCATTTTGATGTATGTACTTGCATTAAGAGAAAAGAAGGAAAAAAATGATGGTATACTTTCCTGGAAGGAAGGATTTAAAGCTGGATTGGTTATAGCCCTTGTCGTAGCAGTACTCAGTCCATTGTCACAGTTCATTGTGCACAAAGTGATTTCACCTGACTACTTCGACACAGTCATCAAGTATTCTGTAGATAATGGTTTTCTAACTCAGGAGCAAGCTGAGACCAACTTCAATCTCAAGAGCTATATATGGCAATCTGTAATTGGTGCAATCGGTGCAGGAGCGATTACATCAGCGATTGTAGCCATTTTTGTCAGAAATCGTTGATCAGTTAAAGTGCTTGTTAACGAAACTTTTCAAAACTCCTTCAAGGTTAGGGTACCCAATAGATTGAAGGTCATAGAACACCCTGGTTGAAGGTTTTTCAATTTTAATGACTCTATTGAGATCAATAGGAGTTCCGATTACAACGGCATCACACTCCGTATTATTGATGGTCGATTCAAGATCTTTTAATTGTTGAGCACTATAACCCATTGCCGGAAGGATGTTGCCTACTTCAGGATAAATTTCGAATGTTTCCTTCAATTTACCTTTCAGATATGGCCTGGGATCTATCATCTCCCTGGCACCATTTTTCATTGCAGCAACTGAACCAGCTCCTATCTTCATTCCACCATGTGTCAATGATGGCCCATCTTCTACCACCAGTACTTTTTTATCTCTTATAATAGAGGGGTCTGAAAGCCTGACTGGAGATGCAGCATCAATAATTGTTGCATCTGGATTAATGCGATGAATGGTATTGGTTACTAATTGAGTGGCTTCCAATGAAGCTGTGTCAACCTTATTAATAATGATGGCATCAGCAAGCCTCAGATTGACTTCACCTGGATAATAATTGAGTCCATGACCTGCCCTCAATGGATCGGCAAGAGTAATATAAAGATCTGACTTATAAAATGAAAAATCATTGTTTCCTCCATCCCAAAGAATGACGTCACATCCATCAGGATCATTTTCTGCCGCTCTTAAAATATCTGCATAATCAACTCCGGCATAGATCACATTACCCCTGACAATATGGGGCTCGTATTCTTCCATTTCTTCAATGGTACATTCATGTTTTTCAAGATCGCTCAATTCTGCATACCTTTGCACCCGCTGCTTGGCAAGGTCTCCATAAGGCATCGGGTGGCGGATGGCAACAACTTTCAATCCTGCTTCCATTAATACTTCAATGATCGCTCTTGAAGTCTGGCTTTTACCCACTCCTGTCCTGGTAGCACAAACACTAATGACTGGCTTAGCTGACTTGATCATAGTTGCATCTGGCCCTAACAGGATGAAATTAGCACCTGCAGCATTTACCCTGGAACTCAGTGACATTACATGATTATAGCTGACATCACTGTAGGAAAAAACTACAGCATGCACATCATGTTTTTCAATTAATGTCTCCAATTCAGATTCAGTAAAGATGGGAATCCCATCCGGGTAATTTTTACCTGCTAGTTCAGCAGGATATTTTCTTCCGTCGATATCCGGTATTTGGGCAGCAGTGAAAGCTACTACATTGTATCGATCATGGTCTCTGTATTTAGTATTAAAGTTGTGAAAGTCTCTCCCGGCTGCTCCCAGGATGATGATGTTACTTTTGCTCATATCAATGATTGGTTAAGGTGTAAACTTATTTTATTGCATATGCAACGACCTCAAGGTATGAGAAAAAGAATATAGTGGGTATTGACTTTAATCAATGTCGATACTGATTATTATTGAAGTTTGGAACTGTATTCCTTTAATACCCTGAGTACACGTAATGTATTCCATCTACTGGGCCTTCCTGCTTTTTCCATCACAAAATGAACCTTACCAGAATGATGGGCCTGCACGTTAAATGTTCCACTTTTGTTGATCTTACTCAACACCGACATTATCCCTTCCTTCATTCTGTCATCCCATGGAACATTTACAAGAGCGAAATAATCCAAAGCCCTCAACACATTATACTTCCACCTGGAAGGATGACATAATTTCAGAAAGTCTTTATGTATGATTTCGCCTGTATGATCAGACTTGAAAAGATTGTGAATCAATAGAAATTCAATGGATTGATCTCTACATTTTATTAAATAATCTTTTCGGTATTGATATCCTTTACTCAAATAAGAACTGATGCCTTCAAGAACAGAAATTGTGGTATGCATAGAACTATGCCTTGCACCTGAACGATTTAGTCGACAATTGAATCCTCCATCTGGCATCCACTGATCAATCAGACAATCTACTACAGACTGAAGCCCTTCTTCTCCAGCTTCAAAGTAGGAAGCAAAATTGAGGAACATCCCATTGATACACATATCGCTGACCTGTGTATTTCCGATCGGCAGAATACCCCCATCCGGCCCTTTTGTTTCAGTAATGGTCTTTTCTATTATGGAATTTATTCTTGCATCCTTAACCGGCATGAGCTGGCATATATCCAATAAAGTATAATGTGTAGAAGTCCATTTAGGTTGGTAGTATTTTTCTCCCCATCCTCCATCAGAATTTCTTGCATCCATAAAGGCCTTCCCCCACCCTTCCGTAAGGATTCTTTCCTGGAGGTCTGGTCTTTCTTCATTAAATAAATACTTGTGCACCTGGTACTGAATAGACACATCACCTTCTAATAACCAATCGATGACATCTTCTCTGATTGAAAACCTGGAGTATTGAGGCAATAACGATTTCACTTGCATGATGTAACCTTATATTGCATGGATATTCTTTTAATTATTAATGGGTTGTGCTGACAATTCTCATTTCTATTTACAATTTTAGTCATTTACTTCTTGGATAAAAAAGAATAAAGTAACAGTGTTAAACCCTGTCTATTATGAAACGGTTAAGTTACAACATTGCAACGCTGATCTTCTTATTTATCGCTTTACAAATAGCTAGTCCCTCACTTTCACAGGATCCTTATGGAATCTCAGAAGAATCAAGATGGCCTTATGGTCCGATCTACTCTGTCGCTCAATACGGAGACATGGTGTATTATGGGAATGGCTCAGTATTAATGATATACAACATTTCGGATCCTAATAATCCGGTGAAGATGAAAGAAAAGGAATTGGAAACGGTTCCAATAGAGATTCTTGCAGAAAATGATCAACTATTTATTGCTCAGGAGCATTATGGGTTATATATCTATGACCTTTCTAATCCTGCTAACCCAGTGCTCCAGGGCAAACACCAAAATGATGGCTTTTATCCAATTTTTACAAAGACCGATAATTTGGGTGCATTTTCTACTTCCGCAGGAATAGAATTGATCAATCTTAATGATCCAACAGCTCCTGTCAAGATAGGAAATATAGAAGTAGACAACCGTCCGAGGAGTCTTGCTTTTCATAAGAAATATTTATATGTCGGAATGTATGATCAATTGCTAATTTATGATGTAAGTGATCCATCGGGACCAACTTTAGCACATTCAGAAGACTTCTTTTATGTACCTGAAATCTTGATTATTGGAGATGAAGCTTATATCGGCCAATCTGATACCATGCGCCTCCTTGATATTTCCGATGATAGGAATCCTGTGGAATTAAATTTTATCACAGACAACTATTCATTCACTAATTTAGTATATAATGATGGCCTCTTATATACATCCGGTGCTGGAGGAAGGGTTCAAGTTTATCAGCGTAATGGTAATGATTTTCAATTATTAAGAAGCAAGTCCTTCGAAGGCTATATTGAAGATATGATTATAAAAGATGATATCCTTCTATGCGCCAGCCTCCATTATGGGCTTGAAATTATTGATGTATCAGATGTTAATAATATGAGCCTAATGCATACCATATCGACATTTAGTTTTACAACTGATGTTAAGCCCCATAATGGTTATATCTATGCAGCACAAGGCAGAAGTGGGCTGGGCATCTATCAGAAACAAAACAATGGTACTATTGAACAGATATATACTCATGCCTATGAAAATACACGAGCACTGGAAATAAGAGATGATGTCCTTTTCCTTGCCGGATTTGGAGATGGATTTATTGTTCTTAATATTAGCAATCCTGTTCAACCTATGGAGATCTCTAGAACAGATATAGGAGGAACTGCTTATGAATTGGACGTTAAAGATGATATTCTTTACCTGGCCAATGGTAAAGAAGGGTTTTCGATATTTAATATTTCTAACCTTTCTAATCCGGTGTGGCTATCCACATTACCAATGGAGCATATTGCCGTCAATGTAAGATACCATGATGGTTTTGTTTATGTATCAGATTACAGGGATGGATTAAAGATTGTTGATGTTTCAGATCCAACCAGACCTCGATTAAAATCTACATTTAAGACAGATCGCGATAATGAGATTTATGTAGGAAACGTATTTGATGTAGAGATTATGGGGCAGTATGCCTTC
>JABDLO010000132.1 GCA_013002995.1 Saprospiraceae bacterium
GGACTGCGCTATGCCCCGTGTCCGTGGATTTAATTCCACGATATACTGAGAAGTAAGACTTCTCTGCATATGTAACTTTCTATTTCTTAATAAATGAACTAACTATATAGCTCAAAATAATGCGGTGAGGGCGGGATTCGAACCCGCGGTACCCTTTTCAGAGTACGCCGGTTTAGCAAACCGGTGGTTTCAGCCACTCACCCACCTCACCAAAGTGGGCTGCAAATATAGTTACCTTGATGAAATAACAAAAATAAGTAAACAATAATTGCGGATAAAATTGTAGTAAATTTTTGCACTTAATCCTGAAATAATGTCACAGGGAAACCCGGAGCTACCATTGGTAAGTTTTTTGAGAATTTTAATCGTGATTCACATAGATTTGAAAAAACAAATCGAGAATCATGATATCAACTTGGCAAGAGATACCATTTTTCAGGCCTTTCATCTTGATACTATTAAGTGTAGTTATTCTAGATCATACTCACCTCATGAATGGTATGTGGATATTTTTACTGATAGGCCTGGGGGGACTTCTTGTTTACGTTGACAAAAAAGCGATTGCACTTCATTATCATGGAGGAATAGTAATGATGCTAATAATTGCCTTGACTGGAATGAGGCTTGAACACAGAAAAAGTATTTCTCCTTTAGACTTTCAACACCAGATTGAATCACAAGGCCAATATATACAAGTAAAGGTCGTAGAAGAACCTAAAAAAGGAAAAAGGTATCGTGCTATATGTTCTGTCCAGAATATTGGAAACGAATTATCTGAAATGAAAGAATGCACAGGAAATATTCTAATATATTTTCCTTCCAATCATCCCAAACCTGGCATAAACGACATTTACTTAGTGCATAGTAAAATCCAAGATATAGTTAATAATACTAACCCCTATACATTTGACTGGAAGTCATATCTATATAATCGAGGAGTAATAAAACAAGTTTTTCTTAAAGAAGGGCAAGTAGACAAAATCGGCTATGACACCTCTTTCTCAATCATGACCTATGCTAGGCAGGCAAGAGTAGAATTTCAGAATATTTTATCAACTTATATAATATCTGATAAGGAGCTCGGTATTGCATATGCAATGATTTTAGGATATAAGAATAAACTGGATGAAGACCTTTATGACGCGTATACGGATACCGGAGCAGTTCATACCCTTGCAGTTTCAGGTCTTCATGTTGGAATCATGGCATCCATTCTAAGCCTACTATTAAGTGCATTTCCTTCAAGAAAAGGATTAATGAAGATTCTAAAATTTCTTCTGTTAACTAGTGGAATATGGTTTTATGTCTTAATTACCGGAGCAGGTCCAGCAATAGTCCGGGCAGCGATCATGTTTACCATAATTATCTGTGACTATCACTGGAGTGACAATCGAAATATACTCAATAGCTTATGTGCAGCAGGTTTTTTCATGGTTCTATTTAATCCATTTATCGTTTATCAAGCAGGGTTTCAATTTTCATTTCTGGCTCTGATTGGAATTATAGTGTTTTACAGACCTATCAATAGACTTATCCCCTACATTGATAATACGCTATTAAGGTATCTCTGGGGATTGATCTGTGTTTCATTTGCTGCTCAGATTACAGTATTCCCAATTACAGTATATTACTTTCATAAATTTCCTTCCTTTTTCTGGCTGAGTGGAATGATTGCGGTTCCTCTTGCATTTGTAATTCTCGGACTTGGGGTAGCATTGATTATTAGCAATTACATATTACCCATTCTTTCAAATTTTATAGGAGAAGTACTTCAAGCGACTATTGAATTGTTAAACAATCTAATTGTACAAATACAAAGCCTACCCAATAGTAGTAACGATCACTTATGGCTTGACACCCCTCAACTGATGATGTTATATGGTCTAATAGCTCTCATAGGCATATCCCTTTACTCTAAGATTAAATTCAATTATGTGTATTGTTCAGCCCTAATTATTGGGCTTTTCGCTCATGGAACAATCAAAGACATACAAACCCAGAACCAACTGGAATTAATGGTTTATGATATATATGGAGGAACTGTGATTGATATCATTGATGGACATGAATTATATACTTATAAGTCTATACCAAGAGAAGATCAGAGTGAGAAATTTATGTGTGACAATTATCGGTTATCAAAATCAATTGAACATCAAGAATATATTGATAATCATTACGATCAATTGGGAGATAATGTATTGATCAAAAATGGATATGTGCTCAGTAAAAACAAAACCATCCTCATTGCTCACGAAAGCATCAATTATACTCCTTCGAGACCTGTTGATTTTCTGATATTAACTGCATCTTATAAAGGAAAACTCTCTGAGCTTATCAATAAAGTTAAACCCCAATACGTAATTCTTGATAAGTCAATGTCATGGGATCAATATTATGATTATAAACATTATTTATCCCACATTAAGCAACCCGTTAAAAACATATTTAATACCGGAGCGCTTACGATAAATCTCTAAACAATCTAACTAATGGAAACATTTAAGGACCTCATTTATCATACAAAAACAGAGAAGCGATCAATATTCCTATTGGTATTTCTAATTTCAATAATGACCATCGGGAAAGATTACTTGTTATCAAGGAATAACGCTGAGGTTGAAGACCTTTGCTATCTGGAGGGAATTCTTGAATTAGAACATAAAACAAAATCAGAAAAATCATTTAATACCCGGGCAGAAACGAAAAGCTCAAGAAATGAGGCAAAAAATAAAAGCAATGTGATACAAAAGAAGAATTCACAAAGAGTATTTACCGGAAAGATTGATCCTAACACAGCAAGTGGAGACTCTTTAAAATTATTGGGTCTATCATCATTTGCTGTAAACAATTTAATTAAATATAGAGAGAAGGGAGGAAAAATAAAATCATCTACTCAGCTTACTAATATCTATGGTATTGACTCCAGTACCTATTCTCAAATAAAGGATAACATCTCTATACCAAAACCAATTGAATCATATGAACCCAAGGTAGAAGTAGCATCAAAAAAAGAAGATAAATCTATCGACACCATTGCATTTGCAAAAGCAAAAATCAAGAAAAAGTCAATATTAATTGATATAAATACAGCTGACGAAATTCAACTACAATATGTTAATGGAATCGGACCTTCATTTGCCAAAAGGATCATCAAATACAGAGATCTGATTGGTGGATATCATAGCAAAGGTCAACTTCTGGAAGTGTATGGATTGGATCATTCAAAATTCCATCAGATCAAAGATCAAGTCACCGTAGGAGGGAAGGTCCAAGATATTAATGTTAACAGTTCAGACTACAAAGTCCTTTCTAATCATCCGTACATAGACCACCAAGAAGCAAGGCTTATTGTGGCATACACCTCAAAACACGGACCTTTAACGCATGCCTATGATATAGTAAAAATAGGGGTTATGGATAGCTTATTCGTGGAGAAGATAATGCCGTATCTTCCAGACTCATTGAGACATCAGAATGCCCATACACCATTGACTTCACTGTAATCTATGCATCCTTGATAATCTCCTGGAATAGGATCATACTTCAAGCAAGCCATTGCACCTACTTTTGAGGTAAAAAAACCGAATACGGTCATATCTTTCAAGACATTAAAGATATGTGGGACATCTCCTTCATGGTTCTTTGCTTCATCAGACATTGCTTGCAATACTTCATCTTGTTCCTCAGGTTTAAGGTCAATGAATTTATTACTAAAGCTGGCTTTTGCTTTTTCATCAAAGGCAACCAAAGCTTTTCTAAATAGACCCTTTTGTTCTGGAGTAAAATTATCAGCAATATTAGCATCAATAAATCGGTCAACCATAGCATCTTTGGCACCGGGTGTATCGGTCTTAGGAATGATCCTTTCTGAAATATCTGATATAAGAAGTGCTTCAACAGTGGTCAAGTAAACTGGACTCCAATCTAGTGTAGGTTCAACTTTACAAGCTTTAATGGTTGCAGCTACTCCTCCAAAGATTAAAGTATATCCGGCTACTGCTGCTGAGGTTTTAAGATAATCTCTTCTTTTCATTGATGTTTAGATTATAAATTTCCTTTTTTCAATTGATCTACCGCATAATTAGCAGCTCTTGCTGTGAGTGCCATATAAGTTAGTGATGGATTCTGACATCCTGCAGAGGTCATTGCAGCTCCATCAGTCACAAAGACATTCTTGACGCTGTGTATCTGATTCCACTTGTTAAGTACCGAAGTCTTAGGGTCTCTTCCCATCCTTGCTGTTCCCATTTCATGGATTCCTAGCCCAGGATTACATCCTCTGTCATAAGTTCTAACATCTTTAAGACCAGCAGCTTCCAACATTTCAGCAGCCTGTGTCGTCATGTCTTTTCTCATTTCGTACTCATTCTCTTTCCATTCTGCGTCCATTGTTAATGTCGGTAGTCCAAACTTATCTTTTACTTCCTGATTCATGACTACTTTATTCTCATGATATGGAAGACACTCTCCAAAGCCTGTCAATCCAAATCTCCACATACCAGGTTCTCTTAAGGCCTCTTTGAATCCAGCCCCAAATGAAAGTTCTTTTACATTTCTAGACCATCCATGACGGCCTCCTCCCCCCTGGTATCCGAATCCTCTGAGGTATGGTTTATCAGGTTGACGACCGAGATTCTGAAATCTAGGTATGTAAATACCATTAGGTCTTCTTCCTTTGAAATATTTATCTCCAAACATTTCGGTTTCTCCAGATGCACCGAGCCTGAAATGGTGATCCATTACATTATGACCCAATTCTCCAGAATCGTTTCCTAATCCATTGGGAAAACGGTCTGAAACAGAGTTCATCATAATCCAAGATGTACCCAATGCAGAAGCACATATGAAAACGATTTTCGCGAAGTACTCTTTGGTTTCTTTTGTTTCAGCATCCAGAATTCTTACTCCTTTGGCTTTCTGAGTTTCTTCATCGTATATTACTTCTGTAACTATTGAGTGAGGTCTGATAAACATATTGCCACTTGCATCACCTGCAGGGAGGGTACTGGCATTTGAACTAAAATATGCACCATAAGGGCAACCTCTAATACATCGGTTTCTGAATTGACATTTACCTCTGGATTTAAATTGATCCCTGTATTCTGTTATATGTGCTGTCCTACCAATGGTCATAATTCTGTCAGAGAAATTCTCCCTGATCTTTGTACTGACGTGTTCTTCAATACAGTTAAAATCCATTGGTGGAAGGAAATTTCCATCCGGTAATTGTTTTAATCCTTCTTTACGTCCGCTGACACCAATAAATGTCTCTACATATTCATACCAGGGAGCAAGATCCTTGTACCTTATAGGCCAATCTACCGCAACACCATCTTTAAGATTTGCTTCAAAATCAAGATCACTTAATCGATAACTCTGTCGACCCCACATCAAAGATCGTCCACCAACATGATATCCTCTGATCCAGTCAAATGGTTTCGTTTCAGTATAAGGGTGTTCAGTATCTTTGACCCACCAGTGAATTGAATCAGGTCTAGTTGTATAGCCTGTTCTACTCTGCTGAGGATAATCTTTAAGCTCTTCCTGGGTAAGTCTATTTCTATTAGGTAGATCCCATGGGTCTAATCCAGCTGTTGGATACTCTCCATGTTTAACCATTCTTCCTCTTTCCAGTACCAGTGTTTTAAGGCCTTTTTCAGAAAGCTCTTTTGCAGCCCAACCACCGCTTATTCCAGAACCAATAACAATGGCATCATAGGAAACTTCTTCCTGCCCCTGGGAATTAAAATACATGAATTTCAGTCTTTAGTATTTCAAAAAAATAATATTGGCTAAACTCACATTATAAACTATAATGGCCTGCTAATATTGAAGAAATCCGAAATTAAAATAAATTAAAGAAACTAACAGTAAAAAGAATAAAAATCAATTGGACAACTCCACCTGCTTAACTTTTGGGTTCATTATATAAAACCAAAGTGGAGGAATCAATGCAATTAACATTGAAGTCGGATATCCAAAAGGCAACTGAGGGCTGGTCTCATAGCTTTCTAAGGTCTGATATTTTTTAGATGCTTTGTAGTGATGATCTGAATGACGTGTGAGTTCATACAACATAATTCGACCTATGATGTGATCTGAGTTCCACGAGTGATTTACGTTGACTCTTTCATATCTTCCACCAGGGAGCAACTTTCTCATCAAACCATAATGTTCTATATAATTGATTGTTTCAAGAAGGAGGAAGGCAACACAACCGATTGATATTGCAATAAACAAGGTTAAAGGTCCAAATGCAAAGAATATAAAAACCAGATATATGAATTGAATAAATGTGAATCTTATCATTTCATTATTGAAACTGAAAATAGATTTATCAAGTCTTTTAAGTCTAATGGATTCTAACTTCCATGCATGTAGATAGGACATGATTACAGATCTAAGCCAAAAAGTATAAACCAACTCACCATATCTTGAAGTGGCAGGATCTTGAGGAGTACTTACGTATAAATGGTGACCCCGATTATGTTCAATTATGAAATGCATGTAAAGACATGGGCACAACAATATCTTAGCTCCAAGTTGATAAATAACGCCAGGTTTATGTCCCAGTTCGTGAGCAACATTTATACCTGCAGAGCCACCAATGATTCCTACAGAAAGAATTATTCCAGTCAGTTCATATCTAGCGAGTGGAAAAGAAGAAACAACATAAAATGTGTATAATAATAATGTATAAAAGAGTGGAATGTTAAGAAACAACAACCAGTCAAATAGTTTCACCTCAGATCTCTTTAGATATTCTTCATTAGAGAGATTTTTATGATCAGTTCCAGAGATCAGCTCTAGTAAAGGAATAGCTCCAAATGCAATCAGTACTGCCAAATAAGACCATACTCCCCTGGCATATACCGCAAGGAACCCTGAAGCTGGAAGAATATATGCGAAAAGATACTTTATGTCTTGAGACCTCATTAAATAATTCTTGGCTTCCTAAATGTACAAATGACGTTTAAATAAGGCAAAAAAAAATGGCTGCTCCCCAGCAGCCATTATAAATTATAATCCCATGAACATATCCGTATTCTTAGTTGCCACCGGGACAGTGGCAGATTCAAAAATTATAGTAAAAAACTCAATCTCAATTTTTGAATGGCTTGTTATAGGAAAGTTGTACAAAGACGCACAACCTCCCAATAACAAGTTTATAATCCCATGAACATATCCGAACGAACGGAACTGATTCTTTAATCAGCTTTTGTGATGGCTCTCTCTACGATTTCCATTCACAATACAATAATCGAAATAAATAAAAGGGTAATCAATTACAAAAATCAAAGATTGTAATATATTATTTTTTGTAATATATTATTTGAATGGATTTTGTAACTCGGGTCGATCGTTGAAATCTGGTTCTTCCATTGTACGAATAAATGCTGTTAGGGCTTGCTTGTATTCTTCTGTAAGATTAAGAGGACGCAAAAGTGGATCTCTATTTCTCGATGGCTTACCACCTGAGTTATAATGCTCTATGACTTCTTCAAGAGTATTAAACCTACCATCGTGCATATATGGAGCTGTGAAGAAAATATTTCTGAGGGTGGGTGCTCTAAATTTTCCATTGTCTGAAATAAGCCCTGTAATTTTGCCTAATCCCAGGTCTGAAAATTCTGTAAGTGTAGGTGCCTCGTCCAGCCCATTGTTAAAAAAATCATTGGCTGTCATCAGAGGAACAGAATGACAATGGCTACATTCTGCATCAGGAACATCAGGGTTATCATCAAAAAACAAATCTCTCCCTAAAAGCTCTTCATCAGTGAATACGTCAAGACCAACTTCCACACGATCATATTTAGCCATACCACTACTTACCATAATTCTTTGAAATTGGGATAATGCATAACTTATATGTTCTTTATTTATTTCAGAC
>JABDLO010000144.1 GCA_013002995.1 Saprospiraceae bacterium
CTTGAAGACTGTACCACTTCCACCTGAACCAAGAATACTTATGGTGCGATAATCTCCTATGATCTGGCTGTGCATCTTATTGTTATTTAATGGTTATTAAAGAATTGATTATTTGAAGTTGGATTTGATTCCCATTAACTCAAGGCCATATTCGATTGGAACTGCAAATGAGATATCACCATTATATCTGGACATGGTTGCGTAGAATATTCCGATGACATTTCCTTCATCATCGAATAGTGGTCCACCACTATTTCCACTTCCGGTTGCACTGATGGTTAATTCATAACTGTCACCCAACTCGCTGAAAGAACTATCATAATCAAGGGTCTCACCTACATGCTTGGATATCAATCCATCAAAGATGCTCGGATTGGCTACTTGCTTATACTTTCTTTGAGAGCTTGTAAATGTCTTGGAGTCAACAGCTTTATATTCTGTAGGAGATACTGCAGGGTAGCCCATAATTGTTACCTTCTGACCCGGCTGAATTTCAACATCTTTCATGTTTACAGACTTGATTCTACCCGGGAAGTTGATCTTCAACAAGGCAACATCGTGTTTGTTGGATACTCTTGAAATGGTAGCTGGGATTCCTGTGTCATCACCT
Source organism: Saprospiraceae bacterium (assembly GCA_013002995.1). GTDB lineage: Bacteria > Bacteroidota > Bacteroidia > Chitinophagales > Saprospiraceae > JABDLO01. The sequence continues at coordinate 611 of JABDLO010000144.1, forward strand.
GCAAAGAGTACGTCTAAGAAGAATGAAGATCCGTCAATAGACTTGTTGTCAATATTGGAATTGTTGAGTGTGGCCATATTGGCTGGAATAAAACCTGACAGTGCATCAGGTAATACCTGTGAAGTCATATCGATGTCAAATCCTCCCGCATCATTGGAGTAGATCAATTTGCCTGGAAAGGCATCAGCCGGAAATCCATAGGTGTCGTGCCATGATGCGGCCACATGCCTATTGGTCATAATGAATCCTTCCGGATTTACTACGAATCCTGTTCCCTGCGAACTATTGCTCATCAACCTGGAATATTCATTTGGCTTACCGGCGACGCAGAAAGGTTCTATCCTTCCGTCAGTAAGTGGAATATATAAAGGAGTGATTATACCGTCAACTACGTCATAATAGTGATAGATGTCTTCTCCGGTTGGGGTATAAACCAGCTTGTAAGAAGCATTGATCATTACTACAGACTCACCGTATTCAGCAGCAATCTTTTGAGGGGTCCAATCTTCTACAATAGTCATCGGCTCAGGATTAGGATCTACAGGTTCTGGCTTTAACAATTGAAAAGCTGTAAGGGCAACGGCCGCAATAGCTATTATTGATAATGCCCAAACCTTTACATTGCTTTTTTTCTCGCTTTTCTTTATCATCCTTTCTACTGTCTCTTTACCCAGGGTAGCTTTAGATTCTGTACTTAGAGCTTCATCTATTTTAGAAAGTACTTCTTCTGTTGCTCCGCTATCGACAGATATTTCTCGTGTTGCTGCATATTCAGGAACGGATATAATTCTTGTTTTGGAAGCGAGGTTTTCAGGCCTTGGGTCAAGGTCAAATTCTACAACAGGACCTCCTTTACCGAACTGAATTTTATCCATCGGCATCAAATCAGTAGTACCGGTTACTTTCTGATCGTTAACATAGAGTCCATTGGTACTATTCAGGTCGGTGATCTGAACTGTAATGCCATCTTCATTTTTAATTTCAATTTGAGCATGTTTTCTGCTTACGGCATCATCGCCACTATCGAATCTTAAATCTGCATCTGCAGATCTTCCGATAATGACTTCCTGATCATTGAATGATACTTTCTCTTCTTGTCCATTTTTACTTCCACTTCTGTGGGTAAAGGTTAGTGATTTTATTTTTTGCGTTTTCATTTTCATGAGGGTTTAAATGATTGAATGAATGTTTAGTGTTTGGTCATGAATAGAAGGGACAATAAAAAGGTCATCACAGTGATGACATTTTTTTTCATTTTTCTATAAATCAGTGTAAGTGCAAGAATTTGAGATGTCATTTATATATGCACTTGAGTAGAATTAAATAACTCCTTAAACTTATTTATATGAAAAAGAATGTATTTATATTATCAATAGATGGAGGAGGAATAAGAGGCGTAATACCTGCCTTTGTTCTGGACAACCTTTATCACAGACTGAATAAGATCAATCGTGGAAAATATTTATACCAGCACTTCGATTTGATTGCTGGAACTTCCACAGGAGGATTACTTGCACTGGCCATGGCCAGCCCACTATTACAGAAAGGCAAAACGGCTACTCCCAAGTATGGAACTGAAGCGTTGATTAAACTATACACAGAGATAGGGATCAATATATTTTCCAGAGCAGGCCGTCCATGGCTGCGGAAATTATCTGTTCTTTTTCATCACAAATACACCAATCAATATCTTAAAAGCCTGATGGAAGAATTGTATGGCAATGCAACCATGAGCCAGGCATTGAGGCCTCTTGTAATTACAGCATTTGATGCGAAAAGGATGTCGCCATTTGTATTTTCAAGCCACACAAGGTCCCCTTATGGTGACTTTTTTATTAAGGATGCAGCAAGAGCTACTTCAGCTGCACCTGTTTATTTTCCTCCTGCCAGGGTGAAGAGCATCGGTGGTCATGAAAAAGCATTTCACCTTATCGATGGGGGAGTGGTAGCCAATAATCCCTCTCTACTGGCATTAAAGGAGGCTAAGAAGCTTTATCCAAATGCCAAAAACTACATCATCCTCAGTATAGGAACCGGATATAGCATTTCCGGGTATACCGTTGATGAAATGAATAAATGGGGCGTTGCTCAATGGATGTCTCCATCAAGGCATGTTCCTTTATTGAATATTATGATGACAGGACAGGCTGAGAATATCAATTATACGCTCAGTTCTTTCCCGGAAGTAAAATACATCCGATGGAACATTGAAATTGATCCTGCAGAGGGTTCCCTGGATAACATAAAAGAGCAAAACCTCCAATACCTTCAAACTAAGGCTCGGCAACTAATCGATATGAATTCGGGTACTATGGATCTAATTGTGGAATTGTTGAGCAAAAATGTTGCAGCTGTATGATGACTTTATGTGCTAAGAATCTATATATCTACGAATAGCAGATGATGATTTCAGTTATATTTCAATTTTTCGCCTTTTACCTCTTCCCTGAAGGGGGAATCGAAAAGTTTTTGAGAAAGATGAAAAGCGGAAATATTCCTGTGATTTCAGTCTTTGATGTGAATTTGATTATTTTTCGGACGGACAAAACCACATTATCAGATTCATGTCAGCGACTTACTCCAATCAAGAAATCAGAGACGGTCTGCTTCATCAGGATGAACGCATGCTGATGTATATGTACAACCAGTATTTACCGGCAGTTATTAAGCTGGTAACCAATGAAGGAGGAAGAAGAGATGACGCGATGGATGTATTTCAGGATGGAATTATGGCCCTTTATACCAATATCAGAAAAGGGAAATACACCATCACTGAAAATACAAAGATCAGTACTTACTTCCTTCAGATATGTAAATACAGATGGTACGATGTTAAAAAAAGTGCAAGATTCAGAACTACGGATACCATTACAGATGAAGTCCGTAACACTTATGGATCAGATGCAGAACCAGACTTTAAAGCAGTCGATCGGTACCAGGGATTACATACAGTTATTGAAGCACTCGGAGATCAATGCAAAGAGATCTTGAAGCGGTTTTACTGGGAAAAACAAAAAATGGATGAGATTGCCACGGCCTTGAACATGACCACTGCATCACTTAAGAATGGTAAATACCGGTGCATGCAGAGACTGAAATCAAAAGCCGGAGAAATGAACCTGATAAATACAATACAATGACACGAGAAGAAAAAATAGAAGCATACATTTTAGGAACACTGAGTGAAAGCGATCACCTCGCATTCGAACAAGAGATCAGTGGTGATGAATCACTACAGATTGAGGTAGAGAATATGAGGACTCTGGTTATGGGAATAGAAACATTCCAATTAAAAAATAAACTTAAAGATGTAGCTCTTAAGATAGACCAGGAAAAAGAGGAAAAGCAAACTAAGGTTGTTTCATTAAATCGCTTAAAATATCTTGCTATTGCTGCATCAATTATTGCCATAGCTTCATTTGGAGTATGGTTTTTACCTGACGCACCTACTGATGAATTGCTCGTTTCTGACTATTTCTATACTGATCCGGGATTGCCTACTAAAATGGGAGTGAATGATCAATATGAATTCTATGAAGGAATGGTATCATACAAGTCAGGTGACTATAAAGCTGCCCTTGAAAGGTGGGAAGGCCTTGAAGGAGGAATTGGCCTGGATACATTGACCTACTATAAAAGCATGGCTCATCTCAATGAAAAGAATTGGTCTCAATTCATGGAAGAAATCAATAAGTTGTCTGATGAGAGCCCATTTGCCGAAAAGGCTGACTGGTATAGATTGCAGGCTTTCCTTGAAATGGAGGATTATGAGCGTGCAAAAATCATCCTTCCTTCTATTAAAAGAGAAGGAGTTGAAGATATTCAGAAGTTTTTAGAATCGAGATAATCATCTGAATCTATTGATTTAAATCTAAGGAGTCATAAGGATTTCACAAATTCGATAATTTCCTATTAATAATGATAAACAAGGAGGGAAAGATTGAAACACTTTTTGAATTCAAGAAAGCCAAATGCTATAGGCAATTAATTCATTTATTGTTAGGCTGAGAGGTAGAATTTTGACACTACATATAAGTCTGTTTCAATTCTTTTAAAGAGTCAAAAATCGAAAGTTTTTTGAACAACTGATCAAAAGCCATAAATGTTAAAGTTGCTTCTAAATATCACACATTTCACACCATGTGCATTATTTTGACGCACTTCATAATGAGATAATGGTGTTTATAATACCGTGTATATTGTTAACCTAAAATATTTAATTTATGAAATTGACCAATGCTGACGCTTTTTCAAGTTTTGTAGAATCTCTATGTCAATGAAAAATTTAATTATTTTAATAATAGTTTCAATTCTTATAAATGGTTGTGCTTTTACTCAGGATGAGCACAAGGGAGAAGAAGTATTCATAATGTTCTCCGATCAACACATATGTAATGATATTAAGAAATGTGATTTTGAGATTTCTGCTGGAAATTTCCAACAAATGAATTTTCAAAATATCAAGTACTTAAAGGTTAACTTCGACTCAGTAATTGGTGGGAGAACGATGCTGTTTGGAAAAATTAAAATAAAAGAATCAAATGGCAGAACTGCTGATAGATTTAAAGTTAGTTTTGAAGATACTGAAAACTGGTATTCAATTGAAGAGCTTTTAAAGTTAGAATCAGTATTAATAAAATCGAATAAAGTATACATTATTAATAATGACATTGACTCAAAAAATTGAATTAATATAAATCCTCTGAAAGAGGTTGAATTGAAAAAATGAAATACAAAATCTAAGAAAGACTCTTTAGAATTAGAGGGTCTTTCTTTTAATTTAACATGTTATCCAAAAAGACTATTTTGCTCTTTTGTACCTAATCTACTTTATGTTCACTTTGAAACTCTTCTTATTAACATCTGTTTCAAAACTTGTAAAATAGAAATGAGACTGTAAGACTTTTTACGTAAATGAGTAAATAGAAAATCCGCCTACAAGAATCTAGAATGGTACAATGAAATTGAGGTTATTCAAAGTAGAAAAGATTAGCTTGTAATTGTGCTTTATTGTTATCTTTGCTAACGAACATTCGTTAGTATATGGCCCTATCATTTCATGAAATAGAAATTGCTGAAATCATCACAAGGACACAAGATTGTGTTTCTGTAGCATTTGATATTCCAGCATCCTTAGAAGAATCATTTCAATATCTCCCCGGACAGTATCTTACCCTGGAACAGACCATTAATGGTGAGGAAGTCAGAAGATCTTACAGCCTATGTCGTGCTCCAAGAGATCATCGCTGGGAAGTAGCGATCAAAAAGGTGCCGGGAGGAAAATTCTCAACATATGCCAATGATGTACTTCAGGCTGGTGATAAGATTCAACTCGGAACACCGGAAGGTCGATTTCTTTTAAAAGAGCCAGGTGAAGGAAGAGATACATATGTATTTTTTGCAGCGGGAAGTGGGATTACTCCTATTATGTCGATGATCAGGCATTTATTATCAGAAACCGATAATGATGTGGTTCTTTTCTATGGGAACAGAACAACCGATTCGATCATATTCAGAGAAGAGATTGAAGACTTAAAGAGTAAGCATATGAACCAGTTTACCCTTAATCATATACTGAGTAAAGAAAAGCTGGGCAGCCCGTTGTTTTTTGGGCGCATCGATGGTTCTAAGATTGAGTCCTACTTAAAGCACATTATTGATGATGATGTCGTGGTTCAATATAGCATATGTGGTCCCGGGCAGATGATATTTGAGATTAAAGATGCTTTGGTAGCGTCAGGTGTGGAAGAAGACAAAGTCAATTTTGAGTTATTTACTACAGCTGATATGAAGGAGGCTACTCAGGAAGTTGAAGAAGTTGTTGAAGATGCATCAGCACTTGTTAAGATTAGATTGGATGGCCTGATCACTGAGTTCACGGTCCCATTTGGTGGGAAAGCCATACTGGATGCTGCTCTTGAATCGGGAGCGGACCTTCCATTTTCCTGTAAAGGTGGTGTGTGCTGTACCTGCAGGGCCAAGTTGCTGGAGGGTGAAGTTAAGATGGATGTCAATTATGCACTAGAGCCTGATGAAGTGAAGCAAGGTTTTATTCTGACCTGTCAATCACATCCAAGGTCAGAAGTATTAGAAATTGATTTCGATGAAGCGTAAGACCAGAAAGGAAATATTATATGAAGAAGCAGCCCAGCTGTTTATGGAGAAAGGGTATCCGGCTTCATCTGTGAGGGAATTGGCAGATCGGGTAGGTATCGAGCCATCCAGTATTTACAGTCATGTAAAGTCTAAAGAAGAATTGCTGGTAAAGATATGCATGGATACGGCATATTATTTTTCTGAAGGTATGAATGAGATCGAAACGTCAGACAAGAATCCGATTGAAAGCATACACATTCTGATAGATTTACATATAAATGCTGTCCGTGTTTTGCCAGCTTCAGTAACAGTATTTACCGATGAGTGGAAGCACCTTCCAGCAAATGCAAAAGCTGAATTTATTGATATCAGGAATAAATATCAGGGACAATGGTTACATATATTGCAAGAGGGCATCAAACAAGGCCAGTTAAAGGAGGTTAACCCCATGGTCATGAGAGATACCATACTGTCATCATTGAGATGGGTCCACTATATTTCTGATAAAAAAGATCTGAAAAAACTCAAACGCACCAGCGCTGAAATAAAATCCCTCCTGCTAGAAGGTATCCAGGCTTAAGTACCGAATTCGTACAATAGTATACTACATACAGAGTTTACCAATAGAAGGGTATAATTTTCTGAATTACCTAACGAACATTTGTTCGCTTTTTTCATTATATTTGTAACAATAATTAATGAATTATGGCCGAGTTAAAATCATTAGAAAATAGATT
>JABDLO010000168.1 GCA_013002995.1 Saprospiraceae bacterium
AGTATCCACAGCTATGCAGAACGATGTGAATGGAGCTGCTTGGTCTCTCATCGATGTATTCAAGAATACCGATGTGAAATACCTGAATATGGGCCTCCATGGGCATAGGGCCAGGAAACCATTTCAAAGACCGACTGCTTTCTGGTGGGAATCTCCTGCTGAAAACAGACTGCTGGCATTCAGAGCGGAGCATTACCAACACGGGAATAAGTTGAGGTTAATATCGGGTAGCCAGGATGTATTCTGTCAGAATCTCACTTCCTACCTCGGAAGCCTTAAAGAGAAAGACTATCCCTATGATAAGGTCGCTCTTCAATTCTCAGGATATGTAACCGACAATTCCCCGCCTTCAACCAAGGTATGTGATATCATCAAAGCATGGAATGAAAAGTATGAATGGCCCAAATTGAGAAGTTCCCTTGCCAAGGATTTCCTTATGTACCTGGATGAGCAACATGGAGAGGAGATAGAAAGCAGAAAAGAGGCATGGCCCGATTGGTGGACGGATGGAGTAGCCTCTGCCGCAAATGAAACCATGCAGGCCAGAAAAACACATATTGACATATCTGTCACGAGTGCCTTACTGGCAATGATTAAAGCCCAGGGACTGGAAACTCCGACAGATGTTCATCCTCAGATTGAGACCATTTACGATGATTTGTTATTCTATGATGAGCATACCCACGGAGCCGCAGAAAGTATACGGGATCCACTTGTTGAGAATTCTGTGAATCAATGGAATATGAAATCAGCATATATATGGGATGCAGCTAAAAGAACCAGTATGTTGCAAGAACAGGCCCTTGCCTATCTTGAATCCAGCCATCCTAAATATTACAAACCTACTATAGTAGTCTACAACACACTCAATTGGGGTAGAGATGCATTGGTAAAGATTTTTATTGGTAAGGAAACCATTGATGAAGGACAACCATTTACAGTGACTACAACAGATGGTGAAATCATTCCGGTCGATGTTGTAGAGCAAAGGGTAGAAGGAGCATATTTTAATTTATGGGTGGAAGATTTACCACCGCTTGGTTATAAAACATTAATTGTAAATCTTAATGAAGAAAAAGGTGAGGAAGCCGAAGTTAATGCTTCTGCATTTGAAAACCAATACTATCGGTTGAAGTTTGACACCGCACGAGGTGGAGTTGTTGAATTGTATGACAAAGAATTGAAAATAGATCTAATAGATGTTGATAGTAAATATCCGCTCGGAACCGTCATCCATGAAAAGCTCAACAACAGGTATGAGCTGGAACGATTGACTTCATCGCTGAGAGATACCGTATATCGACCGCTGAACCAACAATATGCTGTGATCCAGAATTGTCGGATCACACACACATCAGAAGGTCCAATTTTTAAAAGCATCCACCTGCATGGTGAGCTACCTGGAACGGTTGATGAAAGAGGGTTAAATCTGGAAATCAGATTATTCAAGAGTGAAAAGAAGATTGACTTTTTATACGATATGATTAAGCTTCAGCAATATGATCCGGAAGGGATATATGTTGCTTTTCCATTCCACCTGGAAGATGGTAAACTATCCTTCGAGGTGCAGGGTGGGGTAGTGTCACCTGGAAAAAATCAAATGCCAGGTAGTGCCTCTGATTGGAATACCATTCAGAATTTTGCCTCTGTGAAGAATGATGACCATCAGATTGTGTATGTAAGCAATGAAATACCATTGGTACAATTTGGAGACTTAAATATCGGCCGATATTATTATAAATTGGATCCGGTGACCAATCACATCTATTCCTGGGTGCTCAACAATTACTGGGTTACTAATTTCAAAGCCAGCCAGCAAGGAGAATTGAAATGGACTTATAGCATCACATCTACTGATGATACGTCAGATCGATTTGCCATGCAATATGGAAGGAACAATCGGACTCCGGTTCCAGTGAGATTGATATTGCCGGGTGAAGATGATATGGATCAAGCGAAGGGATATGAAACATTAATTGATCTTGGTGTTCCTAACCTTCTGGCAGTAAATCTTTCACCATCGTTGGATGAAAAAGGAATCATCCTTCAATTGCGGGAGACTGATGGGGATCATGCCATCCTGGACATTCGGAGGATAAAAGAAGAAACCGGGGCGATATCCATTCAGGAAGTGAATGTACTTGAAGAAGTATTGGGCGAATTAACCGGACCCTTATTGATAGAACATTATGATACGAGGTTTATAAAGTTGAATTTTGAGCAGTGATTTGGAATTCTCTCAATATTTATTCGAAGTGAATACTTCGAATAGCGGGCCAATATTAATAATGCATTAGATAGCAAAAACTGATAGTTAAGAAAAAATGGCTTCAAAAAGTAATGCCTGATTAATACCCTGAAGTATCAATTGTTACTCGAGCCGTATCGATGATACCGATCAATGTATCACTTTTAATTACTACCGTATCCCGCTTCATCTTAATCCTGGTCCGTAATGAATCCTTAAAGATCGGTTCAGGTCGGAAATTGGAGTCTACTTCGAGTGGATCTGGGCGATCTGGTCTTTCCGGACGTGGTGGGAAGTAAGTAGTGTCCTTGATGTATTGATCGATCAAATTGGTAATGGTGGTGTCAATGTGAATCTCAGCTTCTTCAATGATGTTGTTGAAGCAGGTTTCTCGCTTTTGACGGATATAGGTATTAAGTCTTTCCTGAGCCCTGTCAACAATGATCTGATCATCAATGGTAGGTGGTGGTTTATCCCACAGGATATTGCAAGAGTAGCATCCGACACACAATAGTAATATGTATAACCACTGCCTCACTCTATGGATCTTAATTGTTCAATTTCTCTCAATCGCACTTCAAGAATAGAGTCGACTGCAATATTAAAGATGGAGTCATGCTGATAGTTACATAAGCTATCATAATACGTCCTGATGGAGTCGATGTCCCGATTGTACAGGCTGTCCACCAATGCCTTTTGGGCATCGGTTAATTGACCGGCATTGGGATCGGTACATGAAACAATACCCAGAATTAATATAATGAAGATTCTTTTCAATCTCGCTTTATGATTTTCTTTTTTAACTCAAAATTCTGGCCCAGATATACCTTCCTTACAATTTCATCTTCAGCCAGTTGTTCTGCGGTTCCATTTCTTAGGATGCCACCTTCAAACATCAGATAAGCCCGATCCGTGATGCTCAAGGTTTCCTGTACATTGTGATCTGTGATAAGAATGCCAATATTTTTAGTCTTTAACTTTGCAACGATTTGTTGTATGTCCTCTACAGCAATCGGGTCAATTCCCGCAAATGGTTCATCCAGTAAGATAAATTTAGGTGAAGAGGCCAGGGCACGAGCAATTTCTGTACGACGTCGTTCACCACCTGACAAAGAGTCTCCAACATTCTTTCGCACTTTATGCAAGCCGAATTCATCTATCAATGATTCCAATCGTTCCTTCCGCTCTTTCTTGCTGATGGGCATCATTTCAAGTACTGCCAGAAGGTTGTCTTCAACACTTAATTTTCTGAACACACTTGGTTCCTGGGGAAGGTATCCGACCCCTCTTTTGGCCCTCTTATACATAGGGAATTCTGTGATGTCCTGATCTCCAAGAAATACACGACCTCCATTGGGCTTAATAAAACCCACCATCATATAGAATGTAGTAGTCTTACCTGCACCATTGGGACCCAGCAGACCGACGATCTCACCTTGTTTGACGTTGATGGAAACAGATTTCACCACCTCTCGCTTACCGTAAATCTTTACCAGGTTGTCAGAAGCTAATTGCATATGATTTATTTAATATCATTTTATCCAGTTATTCTTTGGCTTTCTTCCGCCAATTGTAACGTGCTTGTAATTCCCAGTTTTCACGCAAAGGATCCAGCTTTAAACTGATCTGGTCCTCAGGCAATCTCTTATCGATATACCTTCCAGGTGTCCATCTTCCATCTCCATTCCTGTCTTCAAGGATGTTTACTTCATAATCACCCGCAGGAAGTGTTACAAATGTAACTGTTGTACTATCACTTCCCTCACTTATTTTCTCTTCATAGATCTGACCACCACGCATCAATTGGATGCGATATGGCAGATTTGCTTCCGTCTCTTTAAGTGTAAAGATAATATCTCCGTATTTTTCAAGAGGAGCCGTCAGAAAAATAAACTCAATGGTGTCATTACTTCTACCATGAATGTCAGTAACTGTACCGGGAGGGATGAATACATTGAGGAGGCTATCTCGGTTCCAGTTCCCCTTCAATTTCAATGTCTGATCTACAATCGTATGGTTAAGGGTTTTCTGGACACCTGCAGTATCTGTGATCCTTATTGAATCCACTATAACTGATTTAATAATATTAGTGAACAATATTTCCAGGGAATCCTTGGGGCTAAGCGTTGGTTTTCCTGGCCCCCTTCCTTCCAGTGCAAGAATAGAATTAAGATATGTATCAGAAAATGCAGTCG
>JABDLO010000210.1 GCA_013002995.1 Saprospiraceae bacterium
CAAGGAGTTATCCACTAATATTATTGATTTTATTAATAGTCAGAAGATGTACTTCGTAGCTACGGCGGGAGCTGATACCCGGATTAATCTTTCTCCCAAAGGCTTAGATACTTTTCATATTATCGATAACTCTACGGTAATATGGATGAATCTCACAGGAAGCGGAAATGAAACAGCCGCACATGTCCTTGAGCATCCACGGATGACCATCATGTTTTGTGCATTTGAAGGAAAACCACTCATTTTGAGGTTGTATGGCAAGGCAAGGGCAGTATACAAAGGCGATGACAGGTGGGATGAATACATCCAGAAAATCTCCCATACTGCAGGTGCTCGACAGATCTTTGAGGTTAAACTGGAGATGGTTCAGACATCGTGTGGTTTTGGAGTACCATTATATGAATATCAAGGTCAGCGAGAATTATTAGATAAGTGGTCGTCCGTGAAGGGTGATGAAGGACTAAAGAATTACTGGAAGGAGAAGAATACAACAAGTATTGATGGAAAACCTACGGGGATTAAACTTTGAAACATGTATCACATTAAAACCAGGCGATTAGGTTTGCGTCCATGGAAAGAAGAAGACAGAGATTCATTTGCCAGATTGAATGGAGATTCCGAATCAATGAAATATTTTCCCGGGACCATGAACAGGGAAGCATCTGATGATCTTGTTGATAGGATCAATAATCATTTTGACACGCATGGATATGGATATTATGCAGTTGATGAATTAGAGACGGGAAGTTTTATTGGGTTTGTAGGATTCGGAAGACCACGATTTGAGGCATTTTTTACGCCTTGTATTGAAATAGGGTGGAGGAATTATAAAGACTTCTGGGGTAAGGGATATGCAACAGAATCTGCACTGGCTTGTCTTGATCATGGATTCGATCACCTGGGCCTGGAGGAGATATATGCCATGACTTCGCTTTACAATAAACCTTCAGAGCGGGTGATGCAAAAAATCGGGATGTCGCGTGTGGGAGAATTTGATCATCCATTGATATTAAAGGGACATAGACTTGAGAGACATGTCCTGTATCGTATTAAGAAATCCACTCAACTTTGATAATTTATAATATGAATCTCAATTCAAGATTCGTATATATCCTCTTTCTGTATCTGTTCATTTTAACTGGACAATCAGATGTCAATGGACAGAGTTTCACTAAGTGGTCCTTAGAATATTCACAAGGAGACCAGAGATGGTTGGATGTAAGGTATTATTATAATGCAACCATAATCGGTGCTTCATACCAGCAGTCTATTGATGATTCCGGAAGATGGAGATGGTCGTATTATATCAACCCACATTATGTGAATGCGGAGTTTCTTTTTAATCTATTATCCAGTGCACCGGATGATGCGTATGAGATTGGAATAGGATTAGGGATTAAGGGGACCTATGATATAATAAGTAAAAAAGTGATCCTTGGATTTTCATTGCAGACTGGTCCACATTACCTATCTGATGCACCTGAAAGACAGATTCCCGGGTTGTTATTTTCCAATCAATTTAAATTAGGAATAGAATTAAAACTGACTCCCGAGCTGGGTTTAGAACCATTTGTCGGATTTAGGCATATGAGCAATGGAGAAATGAGGCTACCTAATGGGGGGATTAATAATCGATTATACGGGATTGCGTTGACTAGAACAATAGAATAAGTCTTGCCAATCCTTGGCGTAGTATTGATTTATTGCTTGAGGAGATAGTGCAGATACCCCAAATTCAATCAGATTGATGATCATAACTCAGGATATTCACCAGTTGCCAACCGGTTTCTGTTTTTAACCACAGATGGGAAAACTTAGCTACCGAAGTCAATTTTTTCTCTGTATCACCTGGATATTGGGCGTAAAATTGGTGAACACCATTTTGAAGAATGCCATATAACCGGCCATTTTGATACATGGGGAAGAGTTCAATGGAGGCTTCATCAACCGCTCTGGTAGCGTTGTACTGTAAGGAACAAGGTCCATATTTCAGACCTTTGAGGAAGGTGGCTTTATCAGGGATAGTCCCTGATTGATCATGATAGAAAATACAATCGGGATGTAGCAATTGGTCTATGACAAGTGAATCACAATCTTCAAATACTGCCTGAAACAACTTTTTATCAAGACTCATAATCTCCATCTTCATTTCATCCTCGCTCATATTTTGACTTATGATAGAAAACGGAAAGCATAGTCCAACCAGTAGAAAATAAAATAATTTATGCATGATTTACAGGAGTAGTCCGTTTAAGAATTTTCCATTTTCGTAGATCATTTCTCCGTCTGTATAGATCTGACCTCCATCTTTCATATCGGCGATCATATCCCAGTGTATGGCGGAGGAATTTTTACCTCCGGTCTGCTTATAAGATTGACCGACCGCCATATGGATGGTTCCACCTATCTTTTCATCGAATAGGATATTTTTTGTGGGGGTCTGTATGTTATAATTGGTTCCTATGGCCACTTCTCCAAAATATCGCGAGCCTTCAATCTCAAATACTCTGTCCAGTATATCTTTACCCTTGTTGGCATCCCATTGAGTTACCTGACCGTCTTCCACCCACAGGGTGATGCCAGAAACTTCTTTGCCCATGAAAATGGATGGATAATTAAAATGAATTTTACCATTGACAGTATTCTCAACCGGACCGGTGAATACTTCTCCTGAAGGCATGTTGTTTCTCCCATCAGAGTTGATCCATATTCTTTCTTTGACTGAAAATGAAATATCACTTTTCTTATTGACATACCTTACATCAGATACCTGATTCAGATGATCAACCAATTTCTGTTGACCTGCTCTGACCTTCAGCCACTCTGCTTGGGGATCTTCTGCATTCAACATACAGGCATTAAAGATGAATTTTTCATATTCTTCAAGGCTCATGTCTGCCATTTGTGCATTGGCTTGGGTAGGGTATTGACAGAGACTCCGCTTAAGACTTCCATTGCCAGTCCTCTGGAAGTAGGTTTCAGTAATAGGTCTTAAAGCTTTTTGACGATTTTTCTTCTTCTCTGGATCAACATTCTGATCCTCCTTAAGGTTGAATGGAGCTCTTATTACAAGGTAAGCATCAAATTGCTCAATGGCCATCTTCCTGAAGGCTGGTATTTCATTTAATAAGTCATCATCAGCATTGTCGAGGAAAATTTTTCCTTGTTCTGCAAAAAGGAGATCGGTCTCTACCATAACTCCTCTTCTGGTAGCTTCTCTAAATATTTCTTTGACCAGAGGTACAGCAAGAGTGGATGTACTTACAAGTAAACGCTCCCCTTTTTTTAGCTCAAGACAATAGTCACAAAGGAGGGTAGCATATCGGTTAAGAGTACTCATAGTTTTTTATTCTGTTTAATAGGATCACCACTGTTTACTGCGGTGTGGGTACCTGACAAGATATAGTTTTTCAACCATTTCTTTGAGTTTATTTCTGAGTTGACCAATATTTTCATTCTTCAATGCAGATATGAATATTGAGTCGTGTTGAAATTCATGAGCCAGCTTCTCTTCAAGGGAAGATAAAATCTCTTCTTTGCCTTCTTCATCCATCAGATCATCAAAGTTTCGTTCCCGATACCTGTCAATTTTATTATAAATCATCAAGGTTGGTTTCTCATAAGCGTCAAGGTCCTGAAGTGTAAGATTGACCGTCTTTATATGATCTTCAAATTGTGGATGAGAGATGTCAACTACATGAAGGAGGATATCACTTTCTTTTACTTCATCAAGTGTGCTCTTAAAACTCTCAATTAGATGATGAGGTAGTTTTCTGATAAATCCTACGGTGTCAGATAAAAGGAAAGGCATCCTGTCCAGGACGATCTTTCTGACGGTTGTATCCAGAGTAGCAAAAAGCTTATTTTCTGCAAATACATCTGATTTGCTCAGCACATTCATGAGGGTTGATTTACCCACATTGGTGTAGCCCACCAATGAGACCCTGATCATTCCTGACCTTCTTTTCCTTCTGGTATGTGCCTGCTGATCTATCTTGGCGAGTTTCTTTTTAAGAAGAGAGATCTTATCTCGTACGATCCTACGGTCAGTCTCAATTTCCTGCTCACCCGGACCACGCATTCCGATACCCCCACGTTGACGTTCAAGGTGGGTCCATAATCCTCTCAACCTCGGAAGCAGGTATTGCATCTGAGCCAGTTCGACCTGAGTCTTGGCCTGAGCTGTCTGTGCCCTGCTTGCAAAGATGTCCAGGATTAGAGAACTCCTGTCAATGATCTTTACTTTCAGGAATTCTTCGAGAATGTTGGTTTGCTTTCCGGAAAGGTCATCATCAAAGATCACCATTGACACTGAATCGTACCGCTCGATATAATCTTTTATTTCCTGCAGTTTACCTTTGCCTACAAATGTTCTTACATCGGGATGCTTTAACCGCTGTACAAATCTCTTTCTGGTCTTTGCACCGGCTGTCATAGCCAAAAACTCCAATTCATCGAGGTGTTCATCGACAATTTCCCGCTTCTGATCATGGGTGATCAGTCCGACAAGTACTGTCTCCTCTTCCTGCTTTGCAAGACCCTTTTTCTTCTGTTTACCTATGTTCCAATTATCACTCATTATTCGCAATTTATGATTTCCTTAGCCATTTCAATGGATCCATCTTACTTTTATTCTTCCACAATTCGATGTGGACTTCTTTATTATCATCTTTTAGCTTACCGATGAGCTGCCCGGTTTTAATTTCCTGATCTTTACTTACATAAACTGAAGCAATCTTAGAATAGACGGTATAAAAATCTCCATGTTGAACGATAATCATATTGTCATAACCGGGGATTGATGTTACTCCTATTACCTTTCCATTATAAATGGCTGTGATCTCAGCACCTGTTGTGGAAGCCATGAGATCTACGCCGTTATTATCAATTTTTAAGCCCCTTATGGTTGGATGTGGCTGAACACCAAATGGACTCTTCACCTTCGCTTGTGTTACCGGCCATGGTAATTTTCCTCTGTTTTCAGAAAAAGATTCAGACAGTGTGAGGCTAGCTGCTGACTCAGCAATAGACCTGTTGCTTTTCTCGGATAATTCTTTTAAGATGATGGCCTCAATGGCATTATTGAGTCTTTCTCTTTCTTTTTTCTTTTTATCAAGTTCCTTTTTCAATTTGGATTCCTCTGTTGAAAGTGCTTTCACTAGCTTTGCCTGTTCTTGTTTTTCTTTGGCCAGAATTCCCATCTGACTGGTTTCCTGGTCTGCAAGAGATAATTGTTGTTTTCTGCTTTCAACAAGGAATTCATTTCTTTCGTTGATGTCTTCTTGCAATTCAGTTAACTCCTGGGATTTTTCCTTGCAGTACTTTTCAAATTGCTTGCTATACCTCCATCGGATAAATGCATCGTTGAGACTTTTGGATGAAAGGATATAGGACCAGGTATTGGTACTTACTTTCTTTAAATAGGTATACCTCAGCAATTGGTTGTATTGATCCTTAATGTCTTCCTGTCTGACTGACAATATGGTCAACATTGAGTCATTGTCTGCCATCTGATGGTTGATGACTTCGAGTGAGTTATTGATGTTGTCAATGAGTTCCTGACGCTTTCCAATCCTTGTCTCGAGTCGGTTGAGCAGGTTCAGGTTTTTATTTTTATCTGTAGCGGTTTTCTGAAGGGATTCTTCTGTGTTTTCAATATCCTCCAGGATCGTTAACCTGCGTTGTTCTAACTCTTCTCTGGTCTGGCCGAGTAATGAAGTTGCCAGAATCAAGAGGACGAGTACACTACTTAATCTCTTCGTATTGATCGGGAATTCTGAAAATCGTTCTTTTAGGCTCTTCAAATTCTATCTCCTTAAATTCTAATTTCAAATAAGCTCTCTGATCGTCTTCTACAGGCAGATCATATTCGCGAAGGTATGGAATTCTTCCTTTACCTTCTAAAATTCGATAATCCCCATATGTAACTTTAACCTTGCGATCGAAGTTATCGGTGTAATGCATCTTCTCAAGGCTGAGGTCATATCCATTGACCCAGTAGGCAAGAATGATATCAAGACTTTCTCCATCTATCCTATAGTGAGGTTTGTCTTTAGCAATATTTACAGATGCGGTGTCAGGTAAAAATGTATTTCCTACTACCAATTGCTGGGCATCTTTAAATGAAAAATCTACATTAAAAGCACGCTCGAGATCTTCGATGCTCCCTCTTTCATATTTTTTGTCCAACCTGTATATGATAAAAAAGGAATCCTGGGTAATTAACATTCGGGATGCTTCGACACTGTATTTTTTAAAAACTGCCCAGATCATACTGTCTTTCTTAACCCTGAGGTAGACGGTCCCTTTGGCATTTTCCTGTGGTGATTCAATCTTAGCACTGGCTCTGGAAGCAAACCAATCGTAGCTCACGTTCCTTTCTTCTAATGAGTTTAAAAGCGTCATGCTATCTCGCTCCGGCATTTCACCCTGATAAACAATCGGCTTCTTTCCTCCGCAGGAAGCAAGTATTAATCCGGATAATAAAAAAATATAAAATGTATATGTGGAGGATTTAAAAATGTTCATACAGGCTTAACCTTCAGTTATTGATTAAGTTTAGTAAGCAATGATTTTCTGGTAGAGCCCAGATCCTGAGCTTTCTTCCAGAATGTGATGGCTTCTGCTCTCTTTCCTTCTGCTGCCAGAATATCTCCTTTTACTTCTAGTGCATTGGGATTCTTTTCAGCACTTTCTGATAATGCCTGGTCGATCGTTGATTGTGCACGTGCCAGATTGCCTTCAATCATATATGATCTTGCCATCTCCGACATCAGATCATTCTTTAATTTTAAATCACGTCCTGCTATGAGCATGGCCTCTTGCAGGTAATCCATTGCATTGGATGTGTTGCCTTGTCCATTTTCTGCAAGAGCATAATAGTAATAGGCATCTACTTTATTGGGGAAGAAGTCTATTGCATCCATAGATACAGACGCAAGTTCTTTCAATTGATTTTCTTCGTCCAGGCTCTGCATCAATTGTAACCAAACCATGTAATTGGTGTCATCAAGATCTAAAGTTTTTTGATATGATTTGATTGCAGCCATCTTATCCCCTGACAGGAACAAAACGTCTCCTCGGACAGAATGTGCCTTGGCTTCCTCCGGATGAATCAACGTCAGTGTTTCTGTGAGTTGTAATAAAGCTTCGCCTGATGCCTGGTCGACATTCTCTGCATATTCCTCTACATAGGGTATCAGACTTTTTACTTTCAGATCGATGTTAACATCCTGGCGTTCAATAATCGGCAGCAATGTTCTGAGAAAAGGACCATCTGTATCTTCCTCAGGAGAAATAGCGATCATAGCCGCATTGGCTTCTGTATGATTAGGATTTACTTCAAGAATGGTTTCATAAATTTTTTTTGCTTTTTCTTTCTCTCCTTTGTTGATATAAAATGTAGCCAGGTTATTGAGGATTCTTGTATCACCTGGAAATGCATCAGCGAGCTTGACCAGTTCTCGTTCTGCTCCTGAAGCGTCGTTTTTATTCACATAGATTTGATACATCAACCTGGATAATCTTTCGTTGACTCCGTTCAGTTTTTCCCAGTTTTGAAGTGCTTTCAGTGCATCATTTTGTTGTCTTGAATTGATGAGGCATTTAGCATAATTCTCAACATGGCTTTGATCTGAGGGGTCTAAGCTTGATAGCTGTTTAAACATTTCTGCTCCTTCCTCATACTTTTCCATTCTGATCATGAGCTTGCCGTAATACAGCTTTACCCAGATGTTGTCCGGTAAAAGCCGAGTTGCAATTTCTCCATATTTATCAGCATTGGAGTAATCTTCAGTAGCTTCATAAGCTTTGGCAAGTTCAAAGACCACCATTCCATTTTGCCTGTCTTTTTTATGGATATCCATTAGCATAGGAATGGCTTTGTCATACCTACCCATATATACTTCAACCTGTGCCGCCATAAATTCATCGATGGCTGCGATTTCTTCCTCGGTGTATCTTTCTTCTTCCTGAGCAGCAATCACATTTGCCGTAAGGCACAATGAAATAATAAGGAGGAGTGACTTCATAGAAGCTAATAATTTATGTTGTAATGATAGACTTACCTTAATGACGATATAAATAAGTAAAACGTTCCTGACATTGAACGATTATTCTATAATGGTTATTTTCATCATATTGGTTCTAAATCGCTTATGCAGTGGCATAGAACCGGTATTGATGACAACATCTCCTTTTTTTACCTTGCCATTCATCTTAAGTATTTCTACAAGATCTTCTATGGTCTCATCTGTTGTGGTGAATTTTCCGTAGTGAAAACACCTCACTCCCCACACC
>JABDLO010000245.1 GCA_013002995.1 Saprospiraceae bacterium
ATCTAATACTGCCATTCTTATTATTGCTTATGGTGAACGGCGAATATAACTCAAATCATTCTATTAGTATAGCAGAAAATGATGATCTCCATTCTCATCTTTATTTGTTAAATTATTTAAGCAGAAACTTGGATTTTGGGATGTGCATTCCAAATTGCAATCAGATGATTTCCCACTCTGGCAATTAGAATACCCAGGATCATTCCACAGATTATATCTAATGGGAAATGTACACCCACATACACTTGAGCCAATGAGATGACTCCTGCCCACGTAAATAATAACCACTTAACTGATCGGCGTCTTACCAAAACAAGGCTGAGAAAGGTAGCTATGGCAAAGTGATTGGCTGCATGGGAGGAAGTAAAACTGTAACCACTTCCGCAATGGATGCGTTCAACCACCTCCATCTGATCGTTGTTACAAGGTCGGATGCGTTGAACATTTTTCTTTATGATATGGCTACTTACCGAATCTGAGATTCCCACAACTAAAAATAAAATGAGGATAATTTTAAAACCTTTCATTTTATAATTGAAGAAGATAAAGGATAAGATGAACACATAAAATGGAATCCACACATATTTATTTCTGGCCGTGGGTAAAATAAAATCAAACAATGAATTACTCCATTGCTGGTTAATCCAGTAAAATAAGTTGTAATCCAATTCCAATAGAAAATCCATCTTGAAGGATTAGAAGCGATTTATTTAGAACAAACATAAGGGAATATCTTAGATTTGCCGTCATTATTAAAACTACTAACAACACTTAAATTGACATTAATAAAATCGATTTCAGGAATAAGGGGTACCATCGGCGGAACTCAGGGAGAAAATCTAACTCCAATTGATATAGTAGAATGCACCGCAGCCTATGGTACCTGGCTTATCAATTCAGGTAAGACAAGAAAAATAATTGTAGGGAGAGATGGAAGGATCTCCGGTCCTCAGGTATCACAGCTTGCCATAAATACCTTGTTGCTCCAGGGAATTGAGGTTGTAGACCTGGGGCTGAGTACGACACCTACTGTAGAAATGGCAGTGAAATATGAAAGTGCCGGTGGTGGAATCATCTTTACGGCCAGTCATAATCCTAAAGAATATAATGCATTAAAATTCCTCAATGAAAAGGGGGAGTTTATCTCCGGAGATGACGGACAGAAGATTCTTCAGCTTATTGAAGACAAAAGTCTTTACTTCTGTGGTGTAGAAGAAATCGGTAAGTTGAGTGAAGGATCTGATTACATCTTACGTCACATAGAGGATATCCTGGCAATACCTATATTGGATATTGAATTAATAAAAGATAGATCATTTACTGTAGTCGTTGATTGTATAAATTCAACAGGGGCTATTTCTGTTATACCAATACTGGAACGGCTAAATTGTAAGGTAATCAGTATTAATGAAGAAATGAACGGTGATTTTGCACACAATCCCGAACCACTTGCAAGTCATCTGACACAATTATCGGAAGCAGTCATCAGCAACAATGCAGATTTGGGTATAGCTGTAGATCCAGATGTTGACAGATTGGCTTTTATGTGTGAGGATGGCGTATTGTTCGGTGAAGAATATACCCTGGTAGCAGTAGCAGATTTTATTTTATCCAGGAAAGGTGGAAATACAGTCTCTAATCTTTCATCAACGAGGGCATTGGCTGATGTTACACGGAAGCATGGTTACGATTACCAGGCCTCATCAGTAGGAGAAGTGAATGTAGTCAATCTCATGAAAGAGACCAATGCAGTCATAGGAGGAGAAGGAAATGGTGGCGTTATCTATCCTGAATTACATTATGGACGGGATGCTCTGGTTGGAATCGCCTTATTCTTGAATCTGCTTGCAAGCAAAAACTGCACTATGACTGAGTTGAAAGCGACCTATCCTCATTATGAAATGATTAAAGATAAGATTCAACTTACGCGGGATATTAATGTCAACGAAGTACTTCATGTTGTTGCGGACGCATTCAAAGAAGAAAAGGTAAATAAAGTAGATGGTGTAAAGATTGACTTTGAAGATGGCTGGGTACACCTCAGAAAATCCAACACTGAACCCATCATCAGGGTGTATAGTGAATCTAAAACCAAGGAAAGAGCTGAGGAATTAATATCTTTGGTAAGAGACCAGATTGAAATATCTAATTGATGTAGACCTTTAAATAACCTTAACCTTATGTCGGAGCAATATTTCGCACCTTTCAGGAAGAATATCATTGGTGTAAATCAGGAATATGATTCCCCTTACGGCAAAAAGAAGATCATTTACGCTGATTGGACGGCTAGCGGAAGGATGTATATGCCAATAGAGAAGATTATGTGTGAAGAAATAGCCCCTTTTGTTGCTAATACTCACACAGAAACGTCATTCACCGGAACGTCTATGACACTGGCCTACCACGAAGCCAAGAAGATTATTAAAGATCATGTCAATGCATGCCCTGAGGATATTCTCATTTCTTCAAATAGTGGAATGACCGGTGTTGTCAATAAATTCCAGAGGATCCTGGGGTTGAGGGTTCATGAAAGTTTCCTTCCGGTAAAGTTTGATAAGAAAGAAGATCAACCGGTAATCTTCGTATCACATATGGAGCATCACTCCAATCAGACATCGTGGTTAGAAACCATTGGCATATTAGAAATAATTCAGGCTGATAAGCATGGAAGGGTTGATCTCCATCATTTTTCTAAACTACTATATAAGTACAGGGATCACAAGACTAAAATAGCCGCTGTCACCTCATACTCCAATGTGACCGGCGTAAATACTCCTTATTACGACATCGCTGAAATGATCCATGCAGAGGGTGGATACTGTTTTGTTGACTTTGCCTGTTCTGCCCCTTATGTTAATATAGATATGCATCCTGATGATGATTCTGGCAGATATCTTGATGCTATTTATTTCTCCCCTCATAAGTTCCTGGGAGGGCCGGGGAGTTCAGGTATCTTAATATTCAATCAGAAATTATATCGAAATAAGATCCCTGACAATCCTGGTGGTGGAACTGTGGATTGGACCAATCCATGGGGCGAGCATAAATACTTTGATGAGATTGAAGCAAGGGAAGATGGAGGCACACCTTCATTTCTGCAGACCATAAGAGTAGCATTGTGTATTAAACTGAAAGAAGAGATGGGTGTAGATAAGATGATGGAAAGAGAAGAGAAAATGGTGGAAAAGATATTCGATCGACTGGAACCCATTCCTAACCTTCATATCCTTGCTGATAATTTAAAAGAACGACTTGGCGTCATATCTTTTTATATAGATGACCTTCATTACAATCTGGGTGTTAAATTATTAAGCGATCGCTACGGGATTCAGGTCAGAGGAGGCTGTTCTTGTGCCGGTACATATGGGCATTATCTTCTGGAAGTATCCTATCAGAAAAGTAAGACGATCACCAATATGATTAATCGCGGCGACAATACCCTAAAACCCGGATGGATCAGAATGAGCATTCATCCTACAATGACGGATGAAGAATTAGAAACAATACTTACAGCCATTGAAGAATTGGCCGTTTCATGGAAGGAATGGAAAAAGGATTATGAATACAATTCCAAAACCAATGAATTCCATTTCAATTCTAAACCTTGTTCTTCCAGGCAACTGGTGGATCAATGGTTTAATCATCAATTATCTTAATAAAATGAGAATATACTTCGATAATGCTTCAACAACACCATTACTTCCTGAAGTTGTAGAAACGATGCATGAGTTAATGGAAATAAACTATGGTAATCCCTCCTCAATCCATTTACATGGGCGACAAGCCAGGAGCTCAATTGAGGCAGCCAGGAAGACCATAGCCAATGTTATAAATGCCTCCATAGGAGAAGTGTTCTTTACCTCATGTGCAACAGAGACTCATAATTTCTTTTTGACCAAAGCTGTCGAAGAAATGGGTCGCAAGGTCATCATTTATTCTGCAATTGAGCACCATTGTATTTTTCACACAGCAGAACACTTAAAAGAGGTTCATGGCATTGAAACCATTGTGATACCTGTAGATCATAAAGGGCATCTTGATTATGGTGTTCTTGAAAATGCCTTAAAGGCAACTGGAACCTCTGCTGTTGTGTCTATCATGCATGGCAATAATGAGATCGGCGTTATTAATGACCTGAAGCGAATCAGTCACCTGTGCCGGGAGAATGGAGCTTTATTCCATTGTGATACCGTCCAGACCATAGGAAAGTTACCTATCGATGTACAGGAAGTTGATGTTGATTGCATTGCCGGTTCGGCACATAAGTTTTTTGGTCCGAAAGGAATTGGTTTTATGTATTTAAAAAATGATATTAAGTTAAGCCCTATATTCCATGGAGGCTCGCAAGAAAGGAATATGAGGTCAGGGACAGAAAATATATATGGTATCTGTGGAATGGCCAAAGCCCTGGAGATGGCCCACCAGGAAATGTCGGAACGAAAAGATAAGGTAACCAAGATTAAGCAACACTTTATCAATAGGTTACAGGAGCTTGAAGACATTAAGATCAATGGTTCCGAAGATGGCCTTTATCACATCTTGAATGTATCATTCCCAGCGGGACCAAAAGCTGATCTTATCATGTTCAACCTGGACATTATGGGCATCAGCGCTTCTTCAGGAAGTGCTTGCAGCTCAGGAATCGAATTGGATTCCCATGTTCTTCAGGCAATAGGACATCCAGCCGGACGCAAAGCAGTAAGATTTTCATTTTCTCATTTCAATACGATAGAAGAAGTTGATCACACGATTGAGCAATTAAAGACGATTACACCAGCCCTGGTATGAGTAAAGGGAAGATGGATATCCGATATATGAGAAGGTGTTTTAATCTTGCCCATAAAGCAGGAAAAGCAGTTAAGAGCAATCCCAAAGTAGGAGCTGTCCTGGTATATAAGAATAGGATCATAGGAGAAGGGTATCATAAGATGTCTGGAGGACCCCACGCTGAGGTCAACTGCTTGAATAGTGTAAACCCGCATGATCGGTCACTTATTCCAATCAGTACGCTCTATGTGTCACTGGAACCATGCTGTCATCATGGTAAAACCCCACCTTGTACTGAGCTCATCCTCAAGCACGATATAAAGGAGGTACGAATATCTGTACCTGACCCTTCAGAAGAAGTAGGAGGTAAAGGCATACAGATTCTGAAGGCCCATGGTGTAAACGTAACAACAGGCTTGCTTCCTGATATTGGCCATGAGCTGATCAGGCCATTTGCTGTAAGGCAGAAAAATAAAAGGCCTTTCATCATCATAAAAATTGTTAAGTCCTCAGATCATTATATCGGTGTACCCGGAAAAAAGATCTGGTTAACCGCTCCCTATACAGATGTGCTTACTCATAAATGGAGAAGTGAAGTGGATGGGATATTGATTGGAACCAATACCGCTA
>JABDLO010000291.1 GCA_013002995.1 Saprospiraceae bacterium
TGTTGCTACAGCCATTGGGACTGTTCAATGTATACGTTATCGTATAGATGCCCGGTGTTGCCGAACTGAATGTCCCGCCATTACCAGATCCATTATCCGTCACTCCCGTTCCGGTAAATACTCCGCCATTGACATCAGGAGTCAATCCTGTAGACTGTCCTGTACATAATGGACTCTGGATTATGGTGAAGCCTGCATCTAAGGCAGTACCATCCATCACCACTACTACAACACTATAACTCTGTTCACAATCCTGTGGTCCGACTCCGTTACAGGGAGGATTCGTGATCGTCTCTGTCAACGTCACTGTATAACTTCCACTGATCTCTCCACTCGTTGGGTTAACTGTTACTATTCCAGTACCAGCATCAATAGACGCCGTAGCATTTGTCACATTATCTACTATACTCCACGCAGCAGTCGCCGCAGTTGTATAAGTAGGACTTGTTATTGTAGGGGTAAACATCACTCCACCATCACCATCACTGATACAGATCTCATTCTGAATGCTAAAGCTTGGCTGGGGCTGCTCACTTACATATACATATGCCGTAGCTGCTGCTGCTTCACATCCAGGATCTGCTCCCGCTGGTAATGTAGGGGGAGTATACGTCACTTCATAACAACCCGCACTATTATATTGTAAGGTACTAGTTCCTACCAAAACATTTGTACCACTCCAGGTACCTCCTGTAGCAGAAGTAGAAGCATTAGTGAGTAATCCATTGAGATTAAAGATTCCACTCGGATTTATCCCACACTCAACTGATGCATCCGTCAAAGTGAATACCTGGGGTTCTATCACCTCAATATTCAGGCTGTATACATTGGTACAACCATTAGGGCTGTTCAGGATATAATCTACCTGGTAAGTTCCAACAGTTGCAGAGGTAAATGATCCCGTAGAACCATCACCATTATCTGTTACGTTTAAACCTGTAAATACACCACCTGAGGTTGCCGCCATAAATGTTACAACTTGACCTTCACATGCTGTTAGTGTTGAGGTAGTAAATGAGGCGTCTAGGGCTGTTCCATCCTCAACATTTACGGTTATACTATAACTTTCACTACAAAGTTGTGGGCCGGTTCCATTACATATAGGATTCGTTATCGTCTCTGTCAACACGATATCAAAACTTCCATTAACATCACCTCCAGTAGGTGTCAAGGTAAGTTGTCCACTATTCATATCAATAACGGCAGTTGCACCTGATAAGGTATTATTAGCAATACTCCAAGATTCACCTGCCGCAGTTGTGTAAGAAGGACTATTAACTACAGGATTGTATACCTGAGGAGCATCGCCTGCACTTAGACAAATAGCGGATTGAATTGAAAAGTTGGGTTGAGGTTGCTCACTTACGTAAACGAATGCTGATTGAGCAGAAGCCATACATGAAACATCAACACCTGCCGGTAAAGAAGGAGGTGTGTATGTAACCTGATAACATCCGGGGCCACTATATTCAAGACTATTTCCTACAACATCAGTACCACTCCACGCTCCGCCTTCAGCGGGCTCATTGATAGTTGTGATCAGTCCATTTAAATTATATACTCCGCTTGGATTTATACTACATTCAATATGTACATCTGTCAAAGTAAATGACTGTGGCTCCAACACCTCAATATTTAAACTATATACATTGGTACAACCATTGGTTGAATTAATGGTGTGAGTTACATTATAAATTCCCGGAGTTGCTGCTGAAAACATAGCTCCATCTCCATCTCCATCATCTACAACACCATCGCCTGTGAATAATCCACCCATTGTTTCAGGAATCAAATTAACGGTCTGGTTTATACAGACCGGATTAAGGTTTGCTGTAAAGCTGGCATCAATGGCTGTTCCATCCTGGACATTGATTATAAGACTGTAGAACTCAGAACAAACCTGTGGACCAACTCCATTACATATGGGATTGGTAATAGTTTCTGTCAGTGTAATTGTAATGGTTCCGCTGATATCACCTCCTGTAGGGGTAATCGTGAGTTCTCCTGTTCCACCATTTATAATTGGAATAGCACCTGATAAAGTGTGAACCATTCCCCAACTTTGAGAAGCTGCAGTAGTATAAGATGGACTATTTACGAATGGTGTAAACACTTGGGCACCATCACCATCACTAATACATATTTCATTCTGAATGCTAAAACTTGGCTGAGGTTGCTCACTCACATAAACATATGCTGTCTGAGCAGGAGTTCCACATGCTGGATCAACTCCTGCAGGGAGAGCAGGAGGTGTGTAGGTCACCGTATAACAACCAGCCTCAATATATTGTAATGTGCTACTACCTGTTAAAACATTTGATCCCGTCCAGTCACCCCCTTCAGCAGTTGAGCTAAGACTTGTAAATAGACCATTTAAATCAAAGATTCCACTGGAACTAATACTACAAGTAACAGCTGCATCTGTTAAAGTGAAAGATTGAGGTTCAATAACTTCAACATTTAGACTATATACACTAGTACACCCGCCAGAACTGTTTAAGGTATAATCGATCTGGTATATGCCTGGGGTAGCTGAACTAAATGTTCCCCCTGTACCCATTCCATTATCGGATACTCCTACTCCGGTAAATACTCCACCTGTCTCCATAGGGGTCAAAGTAACAACCTGACCAACACAAGCAGGATTCTGGCTCGCCGTAAATGTAGGATCCAAATCAGCCGGATCTTGCACCTCAAATGTAAAAGAAACCGTTTTTAAACATCCAGGTGTATCACCTGTCATATCAGCTGCATCAAAATGCAAATAAATTGTCTGCATTCCTGCAGCTAATTGTGTAGGGTCAATTAATCCTGTTGTTGTTAACCATGCTGGAGGAGCGGTCAATGAAGACACAGGATCCTGGTTGAATGAAAATGTAGCTCCACTCGGATCAACTCCCTGAATTTCCAGCTGAATAGGTCCTGTCTGATTACAGAAAACAGTAGGACCAACCACCACCGGATCAGGATAAAAACAAGTATTTGTTAAAGTAAAAGATTCATTATTAGGGTCACTTAAATCTGTACCATTTGGACCTGTAAATGTTATCTCATATCCCTGACCATCGACATGATCAAAATTGAGTTCATATTTGCCATCTACTGCATTATAAAGAAATGCATCTCCTGCCATCACACCAAGACCACCAGTATTCATTACAACTACCCAGTCTTGTCCGGCGGGAAGAGGATTTCCTGCGAGATCTTCTACAGTAATCGTTTCATTAAAGGTGCCATCGTCTCCATCAACTGATGCATCATCATTACACACACAAGGATCAAATGCAAAAAACTTTGTTGAACAATCGGTTACAGTTACATTAACCATGGTTGAAGTCTCACATCCGTTTACATCGGTTACTTCCAGAAGCAATTCTATCGTTGCACCTGCATCATCTGAAGTAAGCCCATCCACCGTAACAGTAGGGTCGGTAGGATTGGTCAACATCACAGATGATCCCGCATTATTTACGATTGACCAATTATAAGTGTATGCAGGAGTACCACCTGATACATCAGCAGTAAGATCAGTCGTCTGATAGGCACATACTTCCGCACCTGCAACTGAAACTGTGAATTCTGGTGATACAGTAATTGCCGCGGTTCCATTTCCTTCACAGGATACAGAACCCGATGTTATGGTAAGAATCACACCTATATTTGTAGTACCAGTTGGAATTGGGGCTGTCCCGCCAGTATAACTTAGAGTATTCATCGGACCGTCCTGAAGGGTAGTTTCTCCAGCATCCTGAACATTATTCCCGTTATCATCAAGATAGAATAGATAATTG
This sequence comes from Saprospiraceae bacterium, assembly GCA_013002995.1. Classification (GTDB taxonomy): domain Bacteria; phylum Bacteroidota; class Bacteroidia; order Chitinophagales; family Saprospiraceae; genus JABDLO01. Next base: position 3,792 of record JABDLO010000291.1, read on the forward strand.
TCACCTCCAGAAGTGGTGGAGAATATCACATCTTCACCAAAGCACACATCTGTAGGTGTAATTTCCGGAGCTATTTCTATAATATCCAAAGTAAATGTTCCTTGAGAAAAACATCCTGAAGCATCATCCACTATAAGATAGTCGAAATCCTGAACCAAATCATTGGTACAACCATAGTACCCATCCGTAGGTCCTGCAGGAGTCATGAATGGTGCCATTGCACCAATGTCCGGAAGATTACCACTTCCACAAGCACCGGAAGGTTGATCTATTGGAAAGCTGGCATTGGTTTCTCCAGTAAAATTAAATGCAGCATTGGCCCTGATAACTCTTCCATTAGGATTATAAAATACATACAGCGTCTGTCCAGGTGGAATTGCCAATAAACTGGTTACTTCATTGTATAAATTAATACCATTGACAGCACATATAGGTAATGTGAAATCGAGTGCTTCCGGAAGGTCAGAAACAGTCAATGTCTGGCATGTCTGATCTTCACAACCTGTAGAACCGGAGTCGTTACACACCATGTAAGATCCAGGTGTAGTAGGTGTATATGTCACTACTCCTGACGTTCCTGATAATCCGACTGTACTCCCATCAACTGAAAAGTTTTGACCACACATCGTAACGGCTGGAGTAAGGGTAACTGATTCTCCTATGCAAATTGTACTCTCAGACATGGTGAAATTAGCATCAGGTATAAACACCTGGATGGAAAATTTAGTTAACTCAACACAGTTACCGTCAACTACTGAATCATTATTATAGTCACCATCACGGCTTCCATTTGTGCGATTACAGACTTCATCCACATCTGATCCTGAATTAGAACCAACAACATTTCCCGGTGTATGTAATGCTATTTCTACTATACCATCTTGAGCGAGACTATTATAAGAACATGCTGGCAAAGTAGAAGTAATACAAGATCTTGTATCAGAACAATCACTACCAGAACTTCCTATGAATTGGATGATTATGTCATTTTCGTCAACTAAATAAACCCGCTCGGCAGGATTACCAAAATCACCTCTCCTACATATTTCAAATGAAACGTCAGCACAAGAAATTCTTTTGGCCAGAGGAATATTTTCAATTCTTATTAACCAATCCGGGCCCTCAGTAGCACCATCACATATTTCTCGATTCCCTAGCACCGTAGTTGTAGAAGTATAGGTGTCTATTAACTCGAACAAGTTAGGGTTACCCATACTTGCTGGAGTTTCATCAACCATTGCGTCTATTATAAAAGTTGAAGAATATAATGGACCTACCGTTGGAGGGGGGGAATTTCCACCAGAATTGCCATAATTGGAATCCCAATTTTGAATTAGATCGCCTACTTGTCCATTCAAGGATAAACAGACCAACATAAAGAATAAAATCCCCAATGCATTTCTGAATAAATAAGCTTTAGCCAAGAATGCAGAAATTGAAAAATTACACTCACTTTGATTCAATAGTGTAAGTCGTCTCATATTGATACCTTTTATAATTGTCGTATTAATAGGAGCAATAGCTCCAATAGGTATCTAGTATCTATTTCAGGTATAGAATCGGTTAAAGGATGGTTATTCAGAAACAAATATAATAAATATGTAATATGTAATAGCTTCTATTATTGTATATTGTATATATTTATTTTATTTAATGTATAAACAATTGATATAAAATTCATTAAAAAAATATCCAATACACTGTATTTCAATATTTTATCTATTAATAATATAATAATGTATATTATACACATTATCAATTATTTATATAGTATTAACATATATTATATTTAACAATGTAAGAAATTCCTATGGATGAGGTCAGATAGGATAAATAAAAGAGTACCTCCCTAAGAGGATAGAAATGGATAATTCGCTAATCATCAGAATTCTTGTAGACGTACTAATATAAACTGTAGGAAGATTTAAGGCCAGACGTATGATAAGATTAAGGTAGAGATGTGAAATGGCAAAGGGGCTGAAGCCCCTCATCCAACCTAAAAAAAATAAGGGATCACTGCCCTCGCAGTAATCCCTTATACATTCAACATTTTTATTCTCACTATTTGATGAGGATCATCTTTCCTTGTGCTTTCTCTCTGCTTGAAATGATATCATAAAAAATCACTCCTGATGCATCAAGTTCTTCAGCAGTAAATCTTACGTTATTCAATCCTTTCACAGCATCAATCTGTCTCAATTCAACGATGCGTCCATTGCTATCATAAAGCTTAACCGTAACCCTGTCACTGTATGAAATCTCAAATCTTAGATCTGTGAACTCTACCCATGGGTTAGGTTGGGTGCTTACAGAAGTCATTGGTCTTAATTCTAGTTGATCGATGGTCAAGTCTTTAATTACAATCTCTTCTTCTCCAGCATCTACATAGACTTCAGGATACAGAAGGATGTTTTCAGAAACACCTTCAACATTACTTCTTAATGATATAATGTTCATATCATCAGATAAGGTCACCGATTCATCTACTGACCAACTTATGTACAGAGTATTGTTATCATCGATGTAATAATGGTCCTTGCTAAATCCAGGTAAATCTGAATTTATCTGATCTACACCGTTATCCAATTGTACGACCATCTGGAGACCGAATACTTGTTCAGTGACTTCAGGTCTTAATGAAGTGATTCCATTGTCATGAACTCTATTCAAGGTAAACTCTTCAAATGCTGATCTTGGTTGACCGAGTGATCTGGCATTTGCCTTTGCAGTACCATCAACATCTCCAACTTTTACACCAATGAAATCTACATGCATTCTTCGATCCAGTGCGTTAATCTGATATACTCCTGGAAGCTCCTCTGCAAATGGATTGTCCACTTCAGGGAAGCTGTATTTACTATCAATCATTCTCCAACTTGTATTATCAGGAAATTCATTATTAACTCCCAGTAAGACTCTTCTGAGTTCGAGAACATCACTGATTGATATGGTCTTACTGTTATTAATATCAGCAGCAACCATCATATGAGTATCTTCAATTACATCCAATCCGAGAATGTGCCTTTGAATGTATATCAAATCCAGTGTGGAAACTCCATTTAATACATCATCGTTTTTGTAAGGTTCAACGGTGATTGAAGTACCATAATCAAATGCCGGGAATGCATACTCACCATTCACATCTGTTACGAGTTTTTCTTCATAATCGCCACTAACATAAATTTCTACTCCTTCAATTCTTTCCTCATATGTCGTAAACACCTTACCCTCTATCTCGGCCGTAACTCCATTGGTACAATTACCAAATGGATCTATTACTGTAACTATATTAATACAAGAATCTACGAGTATTCCATTTTCAAATGCATATAATGGAGTCATAATTCCAAGACCTGATGGATCATCTGTTACACCTACATCATCACAATCAAATGTGGCTGACCCTACGTTCATATCCACCCGATCAAATGAGAACACCAATCCTGTAGGATCATAACAATCTGTCATTTGAGTAACTCCAAAATCAGCAGGTGTAACTGTTATTGTTCCACCATCAAGGATTGAAGCAAATACTTTGATACATGGCAAACCTGCCAATTCAGGCTCTTCAACAGTCAAAGTAAAGGTGTATGGTGTCTCATTGCCACAAACATCTGTTGCGGTCAATGTTATTACGTATATACCTGGCACATAATTACCACTGGCATCTCCTATGTCATTATCAAACGCAAAAGGTGAATCATTGGTAACCATGACATTGTCATCACAATCATCAGATACGATTACCATGGATAAGTCTACAAAGACTTCACAATCCTGACCACTATCCGGAGCACTTACGGTAAAGTCCGGAGGACCTTGTAACATAGGAGCAAATGTATCTACTACAACAATCGTCTGAGTAAACATCCACATACCGGCACCACTTACTCCGTCAAATTGACAAGAATCAACAACTGTCCACTTCCTCTCGATGGTATCTCCACAGAATCCTCCCGATGATATAATATTATCGACGAATTCTATTGTTACCATAGAACATGAGTCTAGTGATGTATCCACCGTTGTTTCACTCATTAATGCCATAGGTGAGATATCTGCAGTACAATCTTCTACAAGAAGTGGTGATGTAGGGAATGTTATATCCATTTCATCAAATGGGTCTTCCTCACCCACTATATCGATAATCTGATCACAAGTGGCCATATTGCCCTCAGCATCAGTAACCGTAAACCTTCGTGTTACTGTTCCAATTCCACACACATTGGTACCATCAACAAGGATCATTGTATCAATATCTGTTACACTTCCCATACAATTATCAGAAAATGTAAGGCCCCCAACTCGAGAGAAATCACCATCAAATTCATAACAGAATAAGGTAAGATTCTCACACATAATTGTCGGAGGTATGGTATCTAATACTGTAACATTGGCAGCACACATGGTCTCATTCATATCTTGGTCTGTCACAGTCAAAATTACAAGAACAGGACTCGTAGAAATATCCGCACAAGTGAAGTCCATTCTATCAAGTGAAAGCGTAAACATTTCATTACATCCGGCCGAACTTCCATTATCGATATCTTCAGGAGTTATACTCACATTACCTGTCTCATCGACATAAATTGTGATATCCTCTGCAGAACATACCGGTTCTGTCATATCTTCTACAGTAACTGTTGCAGTACATTCTGCAGTATTCCCGCTATTATCAGTTACAGTATAGGTAACCATATTTTCTCCTAAATCATCACATGTAAATACAGACTGACTCAATGTAGTATCGATGATCATACCGCAGGCATCACTGCTGCCTATATCCAGGTCTCCAGGAACAATGGTAACCATGTTACCCATATCGATAGAAATCGTGATATTCTGAACCATGCACTGAGGTGGAGTATTATCCTCCACCGTGACGGTAGCTTCACAAGTAGAAACGTTTCCACTATCATCTACAATTGTTAATGTAACCACAACATCAGTACCTGTATCACTACAATTGAATGTAGTTCTATCCAATGTCCTACTGACAATCATACCACAAGGATCATTACTACCATTATCAATTTGATCTACAGTAATTTCTGTATCCCCAGAGTCATCAACCGTGATGGTAATATCCTGAGTAATACATATCGGAGCGATGGTATCCCTTACAGTTACTGTTGCATCACATTCTGAAGAATTACCGCTGTCATCAGTTACAGTAAGTGTAACTGTATTCATTCCGATATCTCCACAATCAAAGTCCATCTCTGATACTGTCGTAGAAGCAATCATACCACATGCATCAGAACTACCTCCATCAACATCAGCAGCGGTTATTGTTGCATCACCATTTTCATCTAGTGTAATTGTAATGTCCTGAGGAACACATGTCGGTAATTCACCATCTGTAACTGTCACTGTTGTTGAGCAGGTATTCATATTACCGCAACCATCTTCCACTGTAAATATCACGATCGTTTCACCAACCGGGTACATTCCGGAGGCATCAGCACCGCCACCATTATAACTATTGGTGATTACAACACCAGAATTACATGAACCTGCAGAAGATGCTAAATCAAGCATTACATCAGCCATACAATCAGGGCCTGTCGCAGCTACCGTGACATCATCAGGACATGAAATATCAGGGGGTAGCAAATTCAATACTACGATCTCCTGATCTTCTGCGGCAACAATCGGATTTCTTCCACAATTAAATACCACCTGCCAGGTCCTTCTTAAGTAAAGACAACTGGCATCTGGATATGTATTAAGCGTATCGTCCTGAAATGTAATATCATAATTATCACATGAACAGTCTGGATCTATAAATGGCATGCTGTTCAATGTGACCGGATCCAGATCAATGACACAATCTTCAATTGTTGTATCAACCGGGAAGGTTACACAATCCCGTGGATCCATACATATATCAACATCGTTATTATCCTGAACATCCACTTCCACCTGGACACTATCTACATTTCCAAAAATATCTGTTACATATATCCATACCAAATTAGTTCCCAGATCGAAGCAATTGAAACACAATTCGGTATCTGTAGTATCAGTTGAAAAGCTGAACGTAATAGGAACATCACAAGGATGATAGGAACTTCCATCAAACTCATTTGCCCACATACAAGCAATCTCGTCATCCAATGTTCCATCTCCATCTAAATCCATTCCCGTAAGACCTACTGAAAATCCATCAATTGCTACTGCTTTTGGACCATTACAATCTATAACCCTGAACAACTGTTGTAGGCTTACTCTATTACCACATCTGTCTTCATATGTCCAAAGGATGCTGTGGAATCCAATAGGATGGAAATCGCTTGCATCCATATTGGGACCATATCCAGTATCCATGGTGTCGACTGTTCCATCCATATCATAGTCAATTTCCCACTCCCATTGCAGATTCTGTAATGATGTACAATCATCACTTCCTGTCTGTGTCAATGTAACCAGACCTCCATCGCAATCTTGTGAACACACTTCAATGTCATCAAGACTACCATCTATAGTAGGTGGAACAAAGTTTCTTAATTTTATCACCTGATCATGAATCCATGTCGCAAATCTAGGTTCTCCATCCTGTGGTGGCCTACCATAATCTATTTCCTGACACCAATCAATTACTGTCCACCTTCTGATGATCTTATAACAAGCATTGCCATCCGGATCATCAAATGGGTATAATTCGTCATAGTGAGTCGCACTTACCAGATCACAAAAGTCCTCTTCCAGGTCAGGAAAATCGTATAAATCAGGAAGATTTTCAGGATCCAACATTCCATTTCCACAAACTGCAGAAGTATCAAGATCCAACGGCCATGTAATATCCATTCCATCATCATTGAATGGGTCCGGATTTATAATAAATATACATTGTGTATCTACTGAAAATCCATTGGCATCAGTTGCTGTAAATATCCTGGTAATCTTTCCCACGTTACACTGATCAATTTCAGCATATGCTGTATCTGATAAAACAGCACCACATGCATCTTCAACAATCGGAAGACCATATTCACTCAGATCATCAAGATCAAAATCTACATCACAATTGATTGTTTCATCACCAGGAGCTGTCAACCTTGGAGGAAATTTATCCTGGACTTCAACATTGACCATACAAGTGTTACTATTTCCAGCTTTATCCCAGACTCTGAATTCAACAACAACAACCTTTCCAGCATCTTCACAACAGAACTCCACATAAGGGCCAAAATCTTCAATTGGGTCACCACAAGGTGCTCCGAGATCCATTCTTCTGACCTCCATGAAATCAATCTTACAGGCATCATAACTTCCATCATCAAATATTGAAGCCGGTGCATAAGCATCGCCATATATATCAAGACCTACAACTGAATTCTGATCACAGACAGCAACAGGAGGTGTTTTATCAATAACAGTAACATTTAGATTACAGGAATCCAGGTTACCACATTCATCGTATACATAATATTTTATCTCGTGAACTCCAAAAGGCAGATTAACCACCCCTCCATTCTGATTATCAAGGAAGCCGCCAGGATAAGCGACATCTACTTCAAATGTTTCACTACAATCGTCAGTCGCCTCTACCGGAGGAAGAGCAACAGTAGCTTCACATTCTCCAAAAGTAGCTGATACTGTAATATCTGCTCCACAAGTTACCTGAGGAGCTACATTATCGTTAATTTCAATTACCTGAGTATATGTACTATCCACAACGCCACCACAGTACCATTCATATACCCTCCATGTTCTCATCACTTTCTTGGTACAATCGTTGGGCTTCCTCAACACATCATCATAAGTAGCATATAGTTGACAGAAAGAATTGGCTTCCGGCCAAATAGGCTCACCTCCTAATGTAGGTACTCCTGTAATGGCTGGATCAGGAAAACCATCCTCATCAAGATCATAGTCATTACAGATCAGATTGGTCATGTCAACAGTGAGTAGGTTTTCTGGAAATTTAATTGAATCAAGCTCTACTCTCTCTACATATATAGTTACCTCACACGGCTCTGATTCATTGCCAGATTCATCAGTCGCTATGTAGGTCTGTCTAACGATCCATCCATAATCAGGATCACAATCCTGCATTTCCGTTAACTCATTTACAAGTGTTACTTCTACAGGAATATCACAATTGTCAAATGCCAAAGGTCCATCATACTCATCAAGCTTATGGCATGCTATTGTGACATCTTCACATACAATCTGTGGAGGTAATTTATCTTCTACATTTATCCAGGTCCAGCAAGAATTATTGCTACAACCGTCCAGCAATTTAGCTTTTACTCTCTGACCTACATGTGCATAAGTCAGCGTCGCATTAGGAATGACATTATCGTGTTCATCTGTTAACATTACCGCATATGGGGCTCCATCTGCCGGGTCTCCAATCAATAAATGATTTGGCGTAATTTCCAGATCACAATCACCTGGCAATGAAACATTTATAGAACTTTCACATGCTATTGAATTGGGTACGAAGTCACCAAGAGTTACTTCAAGTATGGTAGGTGCTACACAAGGATCACCACTCGCAGTGAATGTAAGAAGATAAGTTCCTTGTACGCCGCCCCATTCTACTGTAACTTCAGTTGACTTCGTATCTGTATCTAAACTGAACATCCCCCCACCACTGATGGTCCAATCATAAGGACCGGGGAATGTATTGGATGAATAAGTAGCAATTGCGTCCGTACATAAAGATATAGGACCTTCAATTATTGAAGATTCGTACTTCGGACTTTGCCCTGTAAGTGTAACAATATCATCTTTGCTGCTTCTCATCCTGATGAGATTAGCTTGACCGTGTATCGTCAACACCTCTAGTTTGTAAAGACTCGTGTCAGGATTTGCAGTCGGGTTTTCTGAAAAATTTACTCCCATCAATCCTGTCGGGTAAGCTGTAGGAACTGCTGGTGCCGGAAAAGCAGGATCATAATATCCTATGGCATCATCAATGTACCAGGTGGTATTTGCCTCACCGACGATTTCAATGGTGGAGGTAAATTGACCATCTGTAGGGGTTGTTGCATTGCCTAAACAGGTTGTATTAAAAATATTTAACGCTGTATAGGAATCTCCATCAGTGAAAAACCTTTCAGCTGTTTCTTCACAACTTTCTTCATTTAAAAATTTAAATTCAAAGTTGGTGTTCGCGGCATTTACTGTCATTGGAATTAACAATACGCCAAAAAGGAAAGTGAATAATCCATTCATCTTCCCTAAATTCTTGTTGAATGTAGGTATTCTCATACGACCTAAGTGTATATGTAGTTTTCTAAAAAATAGCCAGTACCGTATAGGGTAAATTGACCCAGTTCATTATCACTGAGTTCTCAGGTGGAAGGATTGTAATTAGTGGTTAACTAATAACAATTATGGCAAATATATAAATTATTGGCAGAAATGGTTATATATATGACGATTTTTTATCATTCATAAAACACAATCAACTTGGTTGTTATCTAATTCATAACACACTCACCATTTGATTTCAACCTTTTCAATTTATGGTTATTTTGTCATTGTTGACCAAATGATTGTCCCAATTGGGATAATTGACCTATTTAGTCCCTTGATAATATACTTAGGTTAATTGAATATACTTTTGAATCAAAGCTTGTCCAGCAACGATAATGCTTCCTTTCGCTTATAATGTTTTGGTTGATCCACTATCATATTAAGAGTTGAAATGGCAGCATCCATTTCTCCTTCTTTTAAGTAAGTCATAGCAGTATACCATTCGGCATCCTGAATGAAGGTACTTTCAACACTAACTTGCTGAAACCATTTATGAGCATTATCATATTGATTCTCCATCAAATAGCTGATTCCTAAATAGAGCTTGGCACTTTCGTCTGAATTAAAGTTTGGATCTTGTAGCAAAGAGGGTAATTCTTCTATTACTCTTATATATTCACCTCGTAAATAATGCTCTATAATCAGGTTCCATGAGTCTAATGATTCGGAAGAACCTCTTGAGCTAGTATGTGGTGGTGCTTCAAAATACTCTACAAATAATTGATTGTGATCTATTGATTGATTTAAGTTATTATAAGTGAAGTAAATTAGAAATAGGATAACGGCAACTGCAGCAACTGCTGATATTCTCTTAGTTGAAATGACAGGTTTAGGCTTCTCCTTGTACTCCTTTAATTCTGATTCAGCGAGTGCTTTCAAATCTTGCTTAGCTAAAGTTTTTATCAATTGCTTATCATCATTTGCTGCATCATAAGCTCTCTGAAGAACGGGGTCATTCTTTAATCTTTCCTGGAATTCTTCATCAGAAATTCCACCGCTCATATATAGGTCAATATAATCTTGTATGAAATGATCTCCATTCATAATGCTTGTATATTCAATGATTAAGACACTGATGACATATCTATTAAATTCCTCAATTTTTTAAGACTAAAATATTTGCGATCCTTTGCCTGCTTGGCATTTGATAATCCAACCCGCGTTGCAATTTCTGTCATCGAATACCCCCAAAAAACCCAATCCAATAATATCTGCTTGCATGGGTTACCCAATTGATCTAATTTTTGATAAACCGCTTTCAATTTTTCCTCATTTTCCAAATCTTTTAGTATTTGGTTATTGATTTCCTTTGACTCAGGTAAGCTTTCTTGATACCTTATCTTATTAGTCGAATTTTTTCTTAAAAGATCGATGCTTTTGAAATAAAAAATATTGTAGAGATAACTTGACAATTTACTTTCTCACTTGAATTTTCCACCTTCAATCTGGTCTATCATATCAATTATAGCATCTGTATATTGATCCAAAGCTCCTTGTTCACTTATACCTACCTTTTTAACTTTTAAAGGAATCAAATGGATTTTTTTCAAAAAATATTTGGTGGCTTCCTCTTTACTACTCCTATTTCGGAAAAAGCTTCAAGTAGTTTTATTTCCGACCATTCCTTCATACTATTTCAAGATCACCTTACATTATCTACAATGAAGATAAATAGTATTTGCATTATTAACTTGAAATACACAAATATGAAAGCAAATTGCCGACCGTCCTACGATTTGCTTCACCTAGTGTTGAAATTATTCAATTTCCAAGTTTTTATCAAAAAATACCCTGACATTAAAAATGTCAATGTTCAATCTATAGGAAAAGATTAGGAAACGATGAAAAAGATCATCAGCACTTATCATGCCTTAAATAATATACGGCTGTTATGCTTTCAAATATTTATCAACTTCTGTATTGCTGCAGCAAGAGTTGAGGCTTGCTTTGCAAAACATAACCTGATCAATGTGTCCTGTCTTTTGCTACTATAGAAAACAGATATAGGTATACTGGCTACTCCTATTTCTGCAGTCATCCATTTGGCGAAAGCCAGGTCATCCATCTTATTGATACGAGAATAATTATAAAGTTGAAAATAAGTCCCGCGACAAGGAAGCGCTTCCAGATTACAACCTTCTAATCCTTCTCGAAGTTGATCTCTTTTATGCTGATAAAACTGGGGCAGATAATTATAATTCTTTTCTTCCTTTAAATAATCGGCAAGAGCATATTGAAGGAAAGAGTTCACACAGAATACATTCCATTGATGAACTTTTATAAATTCTTGCATTAAATGTTCAGACCCTACAATATACCCCATTTTCCACCCCGTACTATGAAAGGTCTTTCCAAATGAAAACACCGACATAGAACGTTCAATAAGATCAGGATATCTCAATACACTCTCATGTTGAAGTTCATCATATACCAGGTGTTCATACACCTCATCACTCAACACAAGAAGGTCGTGATCAATTGCAATAGATTGCAAGGCAAGGAGGTCCTTGTGAGATAGAATCGTCCCGGTAGGATTATGAGGAGAGTTTATGATGATCATTCGGGTTCTATCCGATATCAAGGAAGAAACATGGTCCCAATCAATATTAAAATCCGGAGCGATCATTTCATAGATGACTGGACTGCCACCTGCCAGCAGAATGGAGGGAACATAAGAATCATATGCCGGCTCAAAAACAATAACTTCATCACCCTCATGTACAAATGCCGTGATCATTGTAAAAAGTGCCTGTGTAGCTCCTGCAGTAACCACCACGTTATCTTCATTCATATTACACCCATAAGATTGATTAACCTTCTGAGCTATAACTTGCCTTAATGCGGGCAACCCAGGCATTGGTGCATATTGATTTTTTTCATCATCGAGGTAGTGATGCACCAGACTTTTTAAATCATCTGGACAATCATAGTCTGGGAATCCCTGTGAAAGATTTATGGCATTATGCTCCCTGGCAAATGCAGACATAACTGTAAAAATTGTCGTATCTCCTGATGGTAACTTAGATTTCAATGGCTGCATATTAATGGGCGGTTAACAAATTTCAGAATTTGTAGTCTCTAATATCTTCAATTATTTCAATATTTGAGAAGGTATATATATGAATATATTTACCATCTTTAATATATTCCTTAACTTTGCTAAAGGCAAATGCGATTATTATCCTAGAAAAGATATTTCCCATATTAGAATCATTCAAGGGTTATCGAAAATCAACCTTCAAGTCAGATCTGATAGCAGGACTGACAGTTGCAGTAATTTTTGTTCCCCAGGCCATTGCTTATGCTTATCTGGCAGGGATGCCTCCTATATACGGATTGTATGCCGGATTAATACCATTGGTGGTTTATGCAATAATGGGGACGTCGAGACATATGAGCATAGGCCCGGTAGCTGTATCTGCCATTCTGGTCATGTCAGGCGTAAGTCAGCTCGCTGACCCATTCTCTGACCAGTATGTTGTACTCACAATCTTTGCAGGGTTACTAATAGGGATTACGCAGATCATATTGAGCATACTGAGATTGGGTTTCCTGGTCAACTTTCTATCTCATCCGGTCATCGCCGGCTTCATTTCTGCAGCTGCGGTAATTATCATCATCTCACAGCTGAAGGATTTTCTGGGTTTCGAGATTCCTCGAATGGAATCTTCATTTGACACCCTGGTCTATGCTATTGAAAACATCAGCAATGCCCATTTACTCACTGCTGCCATCTGCCTTGCATCTCTGGTCATCATGCTGGTATTAAAAAAGTGGAAGAAATCATTCCCATCAGCATTACTGGTCGTCGTTTTATCTACATTTCTGACCTGGCTTTTCAAATGGGATCAAATGGGCGTTGGCATCATCAAGGAGGTTCCTCAAGGACTTCCATCCTTCATGATTCCGGAATACTCTATGCAGACTGTTATTGACCTTTTACCTACTGTATTCACAGTAACATTTATAGGAGTAGTGGAAAGCATAGGCATTGCCAAGACCCTTGAAATGAAACATAAAAGTTATGTCGTCAGACCCAACCAGGAATTACTTGCACTTGGGACATCTAAGGTGATAGGCTCTTTTTTCCAGGCCCTACCCACTTCAGGTAGTTTTACCAGGTCAGCCATCAATGATAATGCTGGCGCCAAATCAGGAGTTGCCTCTCTTATAACAGCATTTCTTGTGATGCTGGCTCTCTTATTTCTGACCCCACTATTTTACTATATCCCAAAAGCTGTACTTGCAGCCATTATTTTGGTTAGTGTATATAAATTAATTGATGTTTCTGAAGCAAAATATCTTTGGAAAACCAGGAGGAGAGATTTTATTACCATGATTTTAACCTTCATTGTAACGCTCGTCCTGGGCATAGAAGTGGGAGTCTTTGCAGGAATTATCCTTTCATTTATGCTGTTGCTGTACAGCAGTTCTCTTCCTCATGTAGTCGAGCTAGGAAATATTAAGGGCACGAATGTATACAAGAACATTCAAAGGTTTCCAGAAGCAATAGTCGATGAGGATTCACTGGCAATAAGATTTGACAATCAATTGATTTTCAGTAACGCCAATTATTTTAAAGACTCCATAAAGTCTTTTCTCCTAAAAAGAGAACATAGACCGAAATATCTCATCCTTGATGCGAGCAATATTCATGACATGGACAGTACAGGTGTGCACGCTCTTAAGGATGTCAATGATATACTCGTAAAGCTTGAAATTCAATTGTACATCAGCGGAGCAACCGGTCCTGTAAGAGACATCTTAAAACGATCCGGATTTATGGATGAGCTGGGAAAAAATCGACAATTTTTACACGTTTTCGATGCAGTTGAAGCAATACAATCCCCTTCTCACAGCATTGAGAATAATAACCATGCAACCCAGTTCAACCTAAGAAAGAAAAAACCTACCTAACGAAAATCATTATCGCTCCAATTGCCGTAAGAGCAAGAATCATTTTTCTATACATTTTCTCATTGATCTTGTTAACAAGATACACACCTGCTATCAACCCAAGGATCTGGACAGGCAAGACCTTAAGATTGATGATGATGGTTTCTGTAGTAATGGTCTCCCATGAAAATATATGGAATGGCAACTTAAACAGGTTGATCACAAAGAAAAGGTATGCTGCTGTACCTATAAAATGATTTTTTGGAAACCTCATCAAAAGAAAATAAATATTAGCTATTGGACCTGCGAGATTCCCGACCATAGTCGTAAATCCAGCCAGGGATCCCATCATTGCCCCGAATATTTTAGATTCCGGCATGTAATTATTATTTCTTTTTTCAGACCAATACATTAAACCTACAGATCCCAATATGATAACCGCCATCAATCTCTTGAATGCAACTTCAGGAAGATCCTTACCTAACCACACTCCTATCAATACCCCTACGATCATCCATGGGATGAGTATAAAAATATACTTCCACTGAGCATGACGTTTATAATATATTACTGCAAACACATCTCCTACAATCAACATGGGCATAACGATGCCAGTTGAAACCTTACTACCAAAAACCATCGCCATTAATGTTACAATGAATACTCCGATCCCTTTAATCCCGGACTTTGATACACCTAGTAAAAATGCACCAAAACCGACCAACACCCATTGTAAAAAAGTCAATTCCATAAGAGGCAGTAATGTATGAAATCCTTTTCATCCTACCTCATAATATTTTCTAACGCCAGAACATATATCTATTTAATTATATATCGATATTAATAATTAAATCAAAATATTAATTGTTTTTATGTATTGCATTACAAA
This sequence comes from Saprospiraceae bacterium, assembly GCA_013002995.1. Taxonomy (GTDB): domain Bacteria; phylum Bacteroidota; class Bacteroidia; order Chitinophagales; family Saprospiraceae; genus JABDLO01. The sequence continues at coordinate 18,850 of JABDLO010000291.1, forward strand.
TAATTATGCATATAACTTGATATTTATAAAATATATAGCTACATTTACAACATGTGATTATAAGGGATAAAATACCCCTGTTCTGACAACTTACTTCCCTGCCGATTATATTTCATGGGATTATTTTTTAAGGTAAGTTGTTGGAGAAAATCAATATATAACATCTTAAACTTAAATTATGGAACCACCAGGCTCGTTAAATGCTGGGATTCCAATCTCAGCAGAAAATTCGGAAAGCAGCAAGAAGCTTAACTCGTTATGAATTAAATAAGGTGCCAAGAAGAACTGTCTAAAGCGCACAACAAGAAATTGATATACAACAATATCGAGGCCACTTGTAATTAGTTTATTGCTATAAAACATTTAGGTAAATAAGTTCTCTGCTGTCAAAAAATACAAAAGGGTCATTTCAACCATTGATTTGACTCTTTTTTGTTGGATTTTATTGATCTGCCTTTGCGTAGTCATCCAGCTTGCTTAATTTGGTACGATGTTATCAATTACTCGATTCCTTATCATAGCCTTTCTTTCTTTAGCAATTCATTATAATACCCTATCCGGGCAAGAGTCTGGAGACCTCTTTCTGGCGATCATCTCGAATACTGCAGAATCCGATCCCCAGGAACCTGCTATAAGCCAATATCTTGAATACGTTCAATCCTTACCAAAAAAGAAAACCTGGCTATTGGGCCTAGGTGACTATACAGATCAAAATGGTATCAGTAAGAATCCCGGGAAGGATAACACACAAAGATTAGAAATCCTTAATCAAATGGATAAAGAGGTACATAGATCTTTGATCATAGGCGGTGACCGGGATTGGGATCAATCGGGAATTGAAGGGTTAAAAAAATATAAAAACCTTGAGGACCAATTGAATGAACTTTTGGGTAAAAAAACAATATTCATCAAAGATGGATGTCCGGGCCCTAAAGTCGTTGAATTAAATGAACAATATGCATGTATTGCCATTAATTCACAATGGTTTATACATCCACATGAAAAGCCACAATTCCCGAATACTGATTGCGATATCTCTTCGGCTTATGACTTCTGGGAAGAACTTGAAGACGCCTTGGAAGAAAATGAAAATAAAAGGATTATAATTCTCACCCATCACCCTATTTATAGCACCGGCAAGTCTTCCGGAAAGCAGATGGAAAGCCTCCATTTAATACCGATTGCAGGAAGTTTCATCAATAGTTACCGAAAAAACATCGGGCTCCCTTCTGACTTCGCTCACCCTAATCATCAAGCTTATGCATTTAGGATGCGAGAAATAATGGCTGATTTCTCCAATATTCTTTTCATCTCAGGACATGAACAAAACACAGAACTAATCAGAAAAGGGAATAACTATTTTTTAAATGCAGGCGGAATGATTAAAAACGATGGGTCACACAAGACCCATGACCATCTTTTATCCACCGACAAACCATTAAGCTTGTCTCTAAGATTGAGAACTGATAAATCAGTAGATATTTTGACATCTGATGACGCATTCCAGGCTCCAATGACTATAAAATGGATTGAAAGAGAAAACCCTCCACTTGCACTTGAGTTTCCAAAGTCAAGGTCTGACTCCAAAATTGTAATCGCCGGAAAAGAATACGAGGCGGGAGGATTTCATAGATTCTGGATGGGTGACCATTATAGAGATGAATGGACCACTCCGGTTGAGGCTCCCAGTTTATACCTGGATACAATATATGGAGGCCTTATTCCTTATGCAAGGGGAGGAGGACTGCAGACCAATTCTCTCAAATTCAAAGCTGCTGATGGAAGAAGGTTTTCATTCAGGTCTATCAATAAAAATCCAGAGAGAGCACTAACAAGTGAGGTAAAACAGACGGTCTATAGACACCTGGTCAAAGATTTAATAACGACACAACATCCCTACGGAGGATTAGTAGCTTCTTACCTTTTAGATCAAACCGATATTCTTCACGCCAGGCCAAAGCTCTTTTATCTTCCTCCTCAGCAGGAACTTGGCCAATACAACAGAGATTTTGGAGGGGGTTTTGGCACATTAGAATTAAGGCCTTCAGAGAAAAGCAATCCTCCATTTGGAAAAGCAGATGACATCGTCTCCAGCCATCAAATGTTTTATGCACTCCATAAATATGACGATCATATTGTGGATCAGCAAGCATATGCCAGAGCCAGGGTATTCGATATGTGGATGGGAGATTGGGATCGCCATGAGGATAATTGGAAATGGGCAATATATGAAGAAGGAAAGAAAACGATATATCGACCCATCCCCCGTGACCGCGACCATGTATTCTCTCAATGGGAGGGCATCATTCCATCCGTTGCTGATGCCATCATACCTAATGCAGAGCACTTTGATTATGAATATAAAAACCTCAAGCATCTCAATTGGAAGGCAAGGCATCTCGACCGAATGTTAGGTAATGAATTAACTGCTGCTGATTGGGAAAATGCAGCAGATTACCTTCAATCAGTAATGGATTCTTCAGTAATTGAGGCAGCTTTAAATCAATTACCTCCTGAAATTGAACCCATCTCAGGTCCCGAAATTGAAGAGAAATTAAAAAACCGACTTACCACGCTCAAAGATGCTGCTCATAACAACTATTTACTTCTTGCTGAAGAAGTAGATGTTACCGGATCTAATAAAAAAGAAACATTCACCATTTCTGAAAAAACCAAAGGAATAGAAGTCCATGTAACTGATAAGAAGAAAACAATTTACCGTCGAGTGTTCTATCCTTCTGAAACTAAGAGCGTCAATCTATATGGTCTTGAAGGAAAAGATGATTTCATTATAAATCTAACGAAGGAATCTCCTATTAAAATCCGGATTATCAGTGGTAAAGGCAAAGATGAAATTGTAGATCAAAATCCAGGCCGGGATAAGAATATCAATATTTATGATAAGTATCTAAAGGATGACATTGATGATGGAGCGGGTTTAAATATTGTCAAGTCATACCAAGATCCGGTTTATAATGATAAGTGGTTCGAGTATCCTGCTTTTTTTCCATTCGTTGGCTTTAAGAACAGCAGCGGAAATGGATTTGGAATACAAGGTTCATTCACTTATTCAACTATAGGGTTTAATAAACCAGGTTTTGCACATCAACTCAGAAGTGAGGCGATCTATTATCCTGCTTTAAAAGCACATCATGTCGATGCAAGGCATAAATACCGGCATGTATGGGGTAATTGGGATTCTGAAAGTTCCATTACGGTTTCTGCCTTCTACAGTAAATATCCATTTTACTATGGGATTGGAAATGACTCCAAAAGAGATGATGAACTTGCAGAGGAAAATTTCTATAGAATAGATTACAACACTGTCAAATTCAATACCGGATTGTCAAAGACATTCTGGCGAAAATCATTCCTTAGAATATACGGCCTTTATGAATACAATCATATCCAGGAAGCAGGTGGTGAAGCCCAGTTTTTCAGAACTACTCCTGAATATGATGATCGAGGCAGACAACATGTAGGAGGTGCAGGAATTGATCTCGACATCAATTTTAAAGACAATGATTTGTTTACCACACAAGGAAGTCAACTTTTGGCATCCTGGAGAAGTCATTTTAGCTCTTTTGGAAATTTCACAAAACTATCAGGTCAATTGTCTCACTTTCAATCTTATCAACTAATTACCAATACCACATTCATTGTTAAAGCGGGAGGGGAAACTGTAATCGGAGATGCACCATTTTATCAATTAAGTACACTTGGATCCAACTCTAACCTCAGGGGACATGTAAGAAATAGATTTGTAGACCGTTCATCAATTTATTACAATACTGAAATCAGAATGCAGTTGGGTACCTGGAGGACCGCCATAGCCCCAATTAAGTATGGAATATTTTTCCTTCATGACAGCGGCAAGGTTTTCGATGGAAAATTAACCTTTGATGGCACATTTAATTCCACTTACGGTGGAGGAATATATTTTGCTCCTCTTAGTGAGGCTTATAGCCTGGTACTAACTGTTGCAAGATCAGCAGACAAGGAGAATTATGCTCGATTAGATTTCGGGTGGAGGTTGTAACTACTTCACCAGCTTATACCCTAACCAGGCCATCGGGATGTAAGCAACTACAATATCCAACACTAAAAACCACGTCGGTGCAGGTATCATTGTAGCGGCTGTTACACCACCACCAAGAAACAATCCAGCTACCAGGCCTACCCAGAATCCTTTTTTACCTTCAATGAATTTTCCGGCAATAAAGCCCCCTACCAGGCTACCCAATGCATGTGCAAGAAAAGGAACAATGAAATGTTTCCATTCATATAAATCAATATTGGCTTTTATACTTTCCAGATCATTGGGATCTACCCCAGCTGGAGGTAGGATGATGGAAGAACCCAACATGATTATTCCCATGTTTACAACACTTCCTGCAATGACAGCTGCAATGACTATCAGGATGTTTTTGACTGTTTTGTTCATTCGTATTGATTTGAAGTTAAAATACGGATAAATCAATTAAATATCATACCAGCTCAATGATCACCGACCTAAGTCATATCTGACGCCCAGGAACACTTCCCTTCCGTGAATGGGTGAATATGCATATGAGGTATCAAAAAATGGGCTGAAACCTGTTGGGTTATTTGGGTCATTGTAACCGACGATGGGTATCTGAGCCTGGCGATAATTGGAAATATTCTGCAATCCTGTGTAAAGGCTCCACCCTGTATTCATCTTTTTAGTTATCTGGATATTGTGAATGGAGAATACATCACTCGTTGTAGGTCTTGATGTAGCTCCAGGATTCCCATTGACATCAAGATCAAAGACTTCAGGAAGTGCCATTGGTCCCGTGATATTCATGTTATACCCGATTTCCAGTCCCATGGAAGGAATGGAATAAGAAACACCTGCTACTCCACTCCAATCTGATGCAAAGAGGATCTTTTCAGTTTCATCACTTCCGGCAATTTTCTGGGTTGCACTCATCAAGTTTACTCCTATGTTGAAAGATAAAGGAACCTCCAGATTGTGAGACCAATTCATTCCAATACCCTTAGTTATAGTTTCGTCGCGAGAATTACTATAAATGATCTTGGTAGGATCATCGTAATCCGGTAGTATTTTATTTTGAAAATCGGTATAAAATAAATCTACGTCAATAGACCCCATACCTCCCAGCCCATTATATATGTGGTTGAAGTTAAATGATACATTGTATGACTCTTCAGGGTCCAAAGCCTCTGTAATTACAACTTCCCGCTGTCCTGTAATAAAGGCGTGATCTTCTGTAAACAGGTTTACAATCCTAAATCCTGTCCCAAAATTCAAACGCATGGTTGTCCAATCAGATGGATTAAATTTTACATTCAGTCTTGGAGCCCAGATCCACCCATGATTGGAGTAATGATCAAGTCTCATTCCAGTCAGTAGGGTGAACTTTTCAGATATTCTGTACTCATCCTGCATGAATACTCCAGGTATAAATTGAAATTGAGGTTGATTGACCTGACCAGACAGGTCTGTTGATTGGGTAGCTATGGTATTGTCATCATAATGATTTACCCTGGAAGTCAACCCCATTAAAACATCATGATCACTTTTATTGAAATGATGTATTAAATTGGCAAATCCAACCTTCTGGATTGCTTCATAATAATCACTGCCATAGTAGCTGTCCTGGAGGTGATAAGATCCACTGAAGTCTAATTTGAGATTAAAATCCGTATTAAATTCATAGGTACCAAATAACTCTCCCCTTCTTGTGTAAATACTCTCCCCATATATTTGGTCATCACCTCTTAATGCCCGATAGGCACGATCTGAGAGAAAGCTTTCAACTCCATTCCTTCTGTCTTCAAAGTAATATTTGCCAGCAAGGCTGAATTTTTTTCCATTGGTTCTTGTTATATCCCACTTAGTAAAAAGAGAAATGCGATCCATCAGGGCACCATCACTGAAACCATCCTGGTTATGATCTTCCCACCTTGGGATATATGAAAAATTACCTGCTACAAAGCCACTTGCTTTTCCAATTTTAGGAGCAATTGCTACATTGGCAAATAACTCTCTGTGACTGCTTCCCATGATGTCCAAGGACAGTGGAGCCTGATTTTCCGGATTCTTAGTGATTACATTGATGACACCTGCCACGGCCTCTGAACCATACAATGTGCTGCTAGGTCCCTTGATTACTTCCACCCTATCGATGATCATATTGGGGATTCCATTGAGTCCGTACACTGAAGCCAGGTTACCATACATTGGCATTCCATCAATTAATACTGAAGTGTATGCCCCATCCATTCCATTAATTGAAATGCTATTGGTAAAGCATACTCCACATGCAACCACCTCCTGTACACCATTGATCAACGATACGCTTTCAATAATGGAAGAGGATGCCGCCGGAAGGTATGTATTCAATTTCTTACTGGAAATGACATCGACCTTGATGGGAGATTTCGAAACATAGGATGACCTCATAGTTCCGGTCACCACTACTTCATCAAATACATTATCAGGCTTCAGGACAATGTTTATAATTAAATCTTTTTCAGTACCTATCTCTATACTTTGGCTATAAGACTTATATCCTACATAGGAAAATTCAACATTATAATTGCCTTTCTCCAGGCCACCAATCTCAAAATATCCTTTCTCATCAGAAACCACCCCTTTATTCAATTCGAGGATATTGACATTTGCAAATGGTAATGGATTTAAATCATCAGACACCAATCCAGTAAGTACATACTCCTGCCCAGTGCTTATCAATCCAATAAAAAGCAGACTTAGAACTAAAAAGTATTTCATCAATTTCAATTCCTTTTATACAAATCTAACATTATTTTTAGACTTATCTAAAATATAAATCATCACAATCGAAATAACTCATATCAATGATGTTTGGTTCAAAATCATTTCAATTAAAGGAATTTGATAAAAATGGATTATTATTTGATCTTTTTATAAACTTTGGTATTTTTGCCCCGCTAAATTTTATGGCTCCGTAGCTCAGCTGGATAGAGCAGCTGACTTCTAATCAGCAGGTCTCAGGTTCGAATCCTGACGGAGTCACTAGAGCATCGAAAAGGCTATACCCAAAGGGTGTAGCCTTTTTCATTGGCTAAAATGAGCTTGCTCAATTTTGGTTAATGGAAAAAGGCTACATGAGCAAAGCGAATAGTCTTTGAGATGTTGACCTTGGACGAGGAAGGATCAACGGAGTTAATCCTGGAATACTCGTCATTTCAAAATCTTGAAATAACGATTGAGTAAATAAGCGATTGTTCGGATATAATTTCGAAGCAAATGCTTC